>NZ_JBEYFC010000726.1:0-3638 GCF_040634175.1 Streptomyces sp. NPDC007162 | reverse complement strand
CTCCCCCGCCCGCAACGCCTGCGCAGCCAGATGCATCGCCACCAGCGACGACGAACACGCCGTGTCCACACTGACCGCGGGACCTTCCAGCCCCAGCGTGTACGCCACCCGCCCGGAGATCACGCTGGCCGCGCCACCCGTGATCTGGTGACCCTGCAACTGCTCCCCACCACGGGCGACAAGATCGGCGTACCCGGAGGAGTAGACACCCGCGAAGACACCGGTCGAACTACCGGCCAAGGACGAAGGATCGATACCCGCCTGCTCCAACGCCTCCCACGACACCTCCAGCAGCAACCGCTGCTGCGGGTCGGTCGCCTGGGCCTCGCGCGGCGAGATGCGGAAGAAGGCGGCGTCGAACTCGCCGGCGCCGGTGAGGAAGCCGCCCTCGGCCGTGGCCGACGCCGCGGACCCGTCGACGCCGAGGAGCGCGTCGAGATCCCAGCCGCGGTCAGCGGGGAACGGCGTGATCCCGTCCGTCCCGGCCGCCACCAGGTCCCACAACTCGTCCGGACCCGTGACACCACCCGGATAACGACACGCCATGCCGACCAGCACGACCGGATCGTCAGCGACCGCAACCGGCAGCGGCGCGGCCGGGACCAGGGCGGAGGCGGCGGCCGGGGACACCTCGCCGAGCTCCTGCGCCAGATAGCCGGCCACGCGGGCCACGGTCGGGTAGTCGAAGACGAGGGTGGCGGGCATGCTGAGCCCGGTCCGGGTGCGCAACGTGTTGCGCAGGTCGACGGCAGTCAGCGAGTCGAAGCCCAGGTCGCTGAACGGCTGGTCGTCGGCCAGTTGCGCCGCGGAGCCATAGCCGAGCACCGCTGCGGCGGACTCCCGTACCAGGTCGATCAGGGCCTGCTGCCGCTCGGCGGCGGACAGTCCGGCAAACAGCTGACCAAGACCGTCGCGACCGCCGTGGGCCTGAGTGGCGGCACGGCGCGACGATCCCCCGGTCAGCGCGCGCCACACGGCCGGAAGGTTCGCCTGAGAGCGCAGCGCCTGGACGTTCAGCCGGGTCGGGGCCACCACGGGGACGCCGGCGCTCAGCGCCCGGTCGAACAGGACCATGGCTTGCGGCGCGGACAGGCCGCGGTCGGTTTCCCAGTCTCCCCACGCCAGCGCGAGGCCCGGCAGCCCGTCGTGGTGCCGCTGATGCATCAGGGCGGCGAGGAAGGCGTCGCCCGGGCGGTTCTCGTCGCCCACGATCCCCGCCAGCGACGAGAAGACCACGAACAGCGACAGGTCGAAGGCGCGTGTGAGGTCGTGCAGGTGCCAGGCGGCGTCGATCTGCCCGGGTCCGTCGACCCGGGCGGCGTGGACCAGTCCACCAACCGGGTACGCGGTCAGCATCTCGGCCAGGGACTGGCGGTCGGTCAGGTCACAGGCCACCAGCTCGACTGCGGCGCCCGCCCGGGACAGTTCCGCGGCGAGCTCCGCGGCGCCCGGCGCGTCGGACCCGCGCCGACTGAGCAGCACGAGATCCCGTACGCCATGGGCAGCCACGAGATGGCGTGCCACGGCCGCGCCCAAGGTTCCCGTGCCGCCCGTGACGAGGACACGGGAGGGAACCGTTTCCGGCTCGGTCGAGGAGCTGTGCCGGACCAGCCGGGCGGCCCGCAAGGCCCCGCCCCGCAAGGCCAGTTGCGGCTCGTCAGCGCCCAGCACCTGACTCAGCACCGCACCGTCCACCTCGGTGTCGGTGTCGGTGTCGGTGTCGAGCAGCACGATCCGGCCCGGGTCCGCCGTCTGCATCCCGCGAACCACGCCCCACACCGCCGCAGCGGCCAGGTCCGTCACCGGCTCGCCGGGCTCGACGGCCACCGCGCCCCGGGTGACCACGACCAGCGGACCCGTGGTCTCGTCCAGCTTCCGTACCACCCGGGCGGACAGCTCGTGCGCGGACGTCACCACAGCGCCGGAATCACCGGAAACCGGCACCACCACGGCTGCACGGGCATCGGCGGTTCCGGTGGGGATGTCGGCCCACTGCAGGCCCAGCAGGGTGCCGTCGCCCGCGCCGGCGACGATGCTGTCGGCCGCCAGCGGGCGTACGGTCAGCGAGCCGATCGACAACACCGGCAGCCCGCTGTTGTCAGCGATCGCGATGGCCACCTGGTCCGGCCCGGTCCGCGTCAGCGCCACCCGCACCCGGGACGCGCCGGTCGCCCGCAGCACCACGTCGACGAAGCTGAACTGCAGCCCTGCCAGCCCGGTCAGCGCCGTGGACTGCAGCGCCGCGTCCAGCAGCGCGGGATGGATCCCGAACGACTCGGCCAGGCCCCGTCCCGCCTCGGGCAGCTCGACCTCGGCGAGGATCCGGTCGCCGTCCCGCCAGGCCCGGGTCAGACCCTGGAACACCGGCCCGTACGCGAACCCGCCCGTACCCAGCTCGGCGTAGAACTCACGGATGTCCAGCTCGGTGGCGCCGGGGCCGGGCCACGCCTGGCCCACCGCGGTGAACTCCTGCCCGGCCGACTTCGCGTTCGCGCTGAGCACGCCGGTGGCATGGCGGGTCCATTCGTCCTGCCCGTCCGGCCGGGCGTACACGGCGACGCTGCGCCTGCCCGCCGCGGCCTCACCGACGACGACCTGCAGTTGTACGCCACCCTGGGCGGGCAGCACCAGCGGCGCCTCGAGGACCAGCTCGTCGACCCGGTCGCACTGCACGCTGTCGCCGGCGCGGACGGCCAGCTCGACGTAGCCCGTACCGGGGAACACCACGGCGCCCCGGATCGCGTAGTCGGCCAGCCACGGCTGGGTCCGCAGCGACAGGCGGCTGGTGAACACCACGCCGCCGGTCTCCGGCAGCGGCAACATCGCACCCAGCAGCGGGTGCTCCGCGGCGCTGAGGCCGGCCGCGCTGACGTCGGCGGGACCGGCGGCCGACTCGGGCCAGAAGCGCTGATGCTGGAAGGCGTAGGTCGGGAGGGGAACCCGACGCCCGGTGACCAGGCGCTTCCAGTCGACGCTCACGCCGTACGCGTGTGCCTGGGCAACCGATTCCAGCAGCCGCCGCAGATCGCCCTCGCCGCGTCGCAGCGTCCCGACCGCCGGGGCGATGTCCTGCACTGCGGGGAGCAGGACCGGGTGCGGGCTGACTTCGATGATCACGCCGGGCCCGGCCGCCGTCAGTGCCTGTTCGAACAGCACCGTGTTCCGCAGGTTCCGGAACCAGTACTCGGCGTCCCAGCCCACCGTGTCCATCAACTCACCGGTCACCGACGAGACGACCGGCACCTCCGATGTCTGCGGGGTGATGGCAGCCAGGTCCGTCAGCAACCGGTCCCGGATCTGCTCCACCAGCACCGAATGCGAGGCATAGTCCACCGCGATCCGTCGTGCCCTGACGCCTTGCTCCTCGCAGAATTCCTGCAGCGAGTCCAGGGCGTCGGCCTCGCCCGAGACCACCACGGATGCCGGGCCGTTGATCGCGGCCAGCGACACCCCGGGCCGGTCCGCGATCAAGTCCCGCGCCACCGCGGCCGGCACCGACAACGCCATCATGCCGCCACCGGTCAGATGCTCCGCGATCGCCCTGCTCCGCAACGCCACCACCCGGGCACCATCGGACAACGACAACGCACCCGCCACACACGCCGCCGCGATCTCACCCTGCGAATGACCCACCACCG
>NZ_JBEYFC010000725.1:0-3640 GCF_040634175.1 Streptomyces sp. NPDC007162 | reverse complement strand
GTGTCCACCGCCCAGAAGCTGCCGGTCTCCGACGGCCTGGCGGGCCGCCCGGCTGCTGCTGACCGAGGCCGCCGCGCAGCGCCTCGCCGACTGGCAGCGGCGCCGCGCGGAACTCTTCGCCGGTCATGTCTCCCGGCTCGACGAGGCCGACCAGCACCTGCTCGCGGCGGCTCTGCCGGCACTGCGCAGGCTCGCCGTCACCCTGCACGAGGAGGTCCAGGAATCATGACGCCGGACACCGCCGCGGTCGCCTGCACGGGGCTCTCCTACTCCTTCGGGGACACCAGAGCCGTGGACGGGCTCGACCTGACCGTCGGCGAGGGCGAGGTCTTCGGGCTGCTGGGTCCCAACGGCGCGGGCAAGACCACCGCCATCCGCTGCATCACCACCCTGCTCCCCGTCCCCGCCGGGATGGTCCGCGTCTTCGGCCACGACACCGGCAAGGACCGGATGGCCGTGCGCAGACTGCTCGGCTACGTCCCGCAGCAACTGTCCGCGGACAGCGGGCTCACCGGACGCGAGAACGTCGCGCTGTTCGCCCGCGTCTTCGACGTCTCCCGGCGCGAACGCGCCGAGCGGGTCGCCCAGGCGCTGGCGGCCGTCGACCTCACCGACGCCGCCGACCGGCTCGCCGGCACCTACTCCGGCGGCATGGTCCGCCGCCTCGAACTGGCCCAGGCGCTGGTCAGCGCGCCGCGCCTGTTGATCCTCGACGAGCCGACCATCGGCCTCGACCCGATCGCCCGCACCAGCGTCTGGGACCAGATCGACGCGGTACGCGCAGCCACCGGCATGACCGTGCTGGTCACCACCCACTACATGGACGAGGCCGACCAGCACTGCGGACGCGTCGGCCTGATGCACCGCGGCCGGATCCGTGCCCTCGGCACCCCCGCCGAGCTGCGGCAGGGCCTCGCCGAACGCCGGGGCGCCGACACCCTGCCCACCCTCGAAGACGTCTTCCGCGACGTGGCCGGCAGCGGCCTCGACGACCAGTCAGGAGGTTTCCGCGATGTCCGAAGCACCCGCCGCACCGCGAAGCGCGTCGGCTGAGCGCACGGCAGCCGCGTCCCTGCTGCTGACCCCGCCCCAGCCGCGCTCCGGCTGGCGGCTGCTGCCCGCCCGGGTCGTCGCCATGTGCGCCGTCGAACTGCAGAAGCTCAGGCACGACCGCACCGAGCTCTACACCCGGGCGGTACAGCCGGCCCTCTGGCTGCTGATCTTCGGGCAGACCTTCACCCGGATCAGGGCGATCCCCACCGGCGGCATCCCCTACATCGACTACCTGGCACCTGGCATCATCGCCCAGTCCGCGATGTTCATCGCCATCTTCTACGGCATCCAGATCATCTGGGAACGCGACGCCGGCATCCTCAACAAGCTGCTCGTCACCCCGACCCCGCGCTCGGCACTGATCACCGGCAAGGCGTTCGCGGCGGGCGTGAAGTCCCTGATCCAGGCCGTCGTGGTGATCGTCATCGCCGCGGTCCTCGGGGTCTCGCTCACCTGGAACCCGCTGAAGCTGCTCGGGGTCGGACTGGCCGTCGTCCTCGCCTCCGCGTTCTTCTCCTGCCTGTCGATGAGCATCGCCGGGATCGTCCTCAGCCGCGACCGGCTGATGGGCATCGGGCAGGCCATCACCATGCCGCTGTTCTTCGGTTCCAACGCCCTCTACCCCGTGGCGATCATGCCGGGCTGGCTCCAGGCGGTCAGCAAGGTCAACCCGCTCAGCTACCAAGTCGACGCCCTGCGGGGGCTGCTGCTCGGCACGCCGGCACATCTCGGCCTCGACTTCGGGGTGCTGGCGGTGGCCGCCGCCCTTGGTATCACCGCGGCCTCCTCGCTGCTCGGCCGCCTCGCCCGCTGATCTTGTGACGGGTGGGACGCCGACGTGATGTGCGGCACGCGCCCGCACCCCGCCCCGGACACCCGGGGCGGGATAACCCCTGCGCAACGCTTGATCAGCGATCAAAGGGGGCGAACCCCCTGGCCACAGCGCATTCCGCTCATTTGACAGTGCGCTGAGCCCACAGATAGACAGCGTGGGTCGAGAGGGGCACTGTGTACGAGCCGAACGTGGTCGGGGACTGGCACGAGTACGACGAGCATGCCGGTCTGCGGGTCCGCGTCCACCGCCTGGAGGCGGCCGAGCCGCCGCGCGGCCGGGACGACGCCGCGGCCGGTCTGACGTACTTCAGTGCCCGGGTGACCATCGAGAACCGAGGCTCACGCAACTTCGGCGTCCAGCTGGAGGACGGTCAGATCGACGTCCGGGTGGGCCCCGACGGGGAGGGCGCGTTCATCGACTGGCGCAACTCCCAGTTCATCGAGGGCTTCGACGTCTACCCGCTGCGCCGTGCCACCGCGGTCCTCTACGCGGCCGGCCCGGAGAACGCCCTGGGCCAGGTGGACATCCAGATCCACTTGCGCGTCGACGAGGAGTGGACCGAACGCCGGCTGTGGACGGGTGGCATCGGTGTCCTGGAGTCCACGGCCGGCTCCGCCTGCCAGGGGGCCGGGCCGGGCAGCCTGGCCCACCAGGTGAGCACCTTCCTCAAGGACCAGACGGAGCCCGGCCCTTCCGCCTGACCGGCGTCAGTGCGGGATGCCGTCGATGAGTTCGCGGGCGCCCTGGCGCAGCAGGGCCACGGCGACCGAGGTGCCGAGCGTCGCCGGGTCGAGGCGGCCCGCCCATTCGTGGGCGTTCAGCCGGGTCTTGCCGTCGGGGGTGAACACACAGGCCCGCAGCGACAGTTCACCGGCGTGGTCGACCCGGGCGTAGCCGGCGATCGGGCTGTTGCAGTGTCCCTGCAGCACATGCAGGAACATCCGCTCGGCGGTCGCCTCCCGGTGGGTGGCGGGATCTCCGAGGCCGCTCACCGCGTCGATCAGCTCGCGGTCGTCCTCCCGGCACTGCAGGGCGAGGATGCCCGCGCCGATGGGCGGCATCATCGTCTCCAGGTCCAGCACCTCGGTGGCCACGTCGGGACGGCCGATCCGCTCCAGACCCGCCATCGCGAGCAGCAGCGCGTCCGCGTCACCCGCGGCCAGCTTCTCCAGCCGGCGGTTGGCGTTGCCCCGGAACGGCACGCACTGCAGATGGGGGTGGGTTGCCGCCAGTTGGGCGACCCGGCGGACCGCGGAGGTGCCGACCCTGGTGCCCGGCGGCAGCTCGTCCAGGGTCAGGCCGCCGGGATGGATGAGGGCGTCACGGATGTCGTCCCGCTTCAGGAACGCGGCGAACACCGTCCCGGCGGGCAGCGGGCGGTCCGCCGGCACGTCCTTCACACAGTGCACGGCGAGGTCGGCCTCCCCGGCCAGCAGCGCGGCGTCCACCTCCTTGGTGAACGCGCCCTTCCCCTCCACCTGGGACAGATCGCCCAGCCACTTGTCACCGGTCGTCCTCACCGGTACGACCTCGGTGCGCACCTGCGGATGAAGGACGGCCAACTCGGCCCGGACACGGGCCACCTGAGCGAGCGCCATCGGCGAGTCGCGGGACACGATGCGGATCAACTCGGGCACGGACATGGGGACACGATAGTGCCGCACCTACGCGCCCCGAGGGCGGACTCCGCTCCTGCGGCACCGCCTGAACTGGAAGCGTGCGTCGATGGCCGGGGCCTTGGGCTACCACTCC
>NZ_JBEYFC010000724.1:0-3651 GCF_040634175.1 Streptomyces sp. NPDC007162 | reverse complement strand
GGGGGACCGTGACTGGAAGTCACGGTCCCGCCCTTCTCTCACTTCTCGCCGGCTCTCAGCCCCAGGTGATCAACCGCTTCGGCTGCTCCAGGATCGCCGCGATGTCCGCGAGGACCTTCGAGCCCAGTTCGCCGTCGACCAGACGGTGGTCGAAGCTGAGCGCCAGCGTGGTGACCTGACGCGGCTTCACCTTGCCCTTGTGGACCCACGGCTGGAGCTTGATCGCGCCGACGGCGAGGATCGCCGCCTCGCCCGGGTTGAGGATCGGCGTGCCGGTGTCGATGCCGAAGACGCCGACGTTGGTGATGGTGACCGTGCCGCCCTGCATCGCGGCCGGCGACGTCCTGCCGTCCCGGGCGGTCGAGACCAGTTCGCCCAGTGACTCGGCCAGCTGCGGCAGCGTCTTCGCGTGGGCGTCCTTGATGTTCGGGACGATCAGGCCGCGCGGGGTGGCCGCGGCGATGCCCAGGTTGACGTAGTGCTTGAGCACGATCTCCTGGTCCGCCTCGTCCCAGGAGGCGTTGATGTCCGGGTTGCGCTTGATGGCGACCAGCAACGCCTTGGCGATGAGGAGGAGCGGGTTGACCCGCAGGCCCTGCATCTCCTTGTCCTGCTTGAGCTCCTCGACCAGCTTCATCGTGCGCGTCACGTCCACGGTCACGAACTCGGTGACGTGGGGTGCGGTGAACGCGGAGCCGACCATGGCCGCCGCCGTCGCCCTGCGGACGCCCTTGATGGGGACACGGGTCTCGCGGGCCGTGTCGTACGGGGCGACGGGGGCCGCGGGTACGGCGGCAGCGGCAGGGGCCTCGGGTACGGCCACCGTCGCCTCAGGAGCCGCCGCCACCGCCGCGTGCACGTCCTCGCGCGTGATGATGCCGTCCGGACCCGACGGAGTCACCGTGGCCAGGTCCACGCCGAGGTCCTTCGCCAGCTTGCGCACCGGCGGCTTGGCCAGCGGGCGCGGGCGCTCCTCCGGGGCGTCGGCGGGCGCCGCGGGGGCGGCAGCGTGGGCGTGGCCGTTCAGTTCGCCCTGGACCGCGGACCGGACGGCCGCCTCGGCGACCGTCACCTCCGGTCCCTTGCGCGGGCGGCGCTTCGTGGAGGAGGCCGCCACGCCGTACCCGACGAGGACCGGCTGGCGGCCCTGCGGCTTCGGCTCCTCCTGCGGCGCGGACTCCTCCGCGGGAGCGGCCGGGGCCGCCGGGGCGCCCGCCACGTCCACCGCGATGATCGCCGTGCCCACGTCCACCGTGGTGCCCTCGGCGAAGCGCAGTTCGCGCACCACCCCGTCGTAGGGGATGGGCAGTTCGACGGCCGCCTTGGCGGTCTCGACCTCGCACACCACCTGGCCGTCGGTGACCGTGTCGCCGGGCTGGACGTACCACTTGAGGATCTCGGCCTCGGTGAGCCCCTCGCCCACGTCCGGCATCTTGAACTCGCGTACGGACGCTTCCGTCATCGTCGTCACGACCCTCTCCTCAGTACGCCAGGGCACGGTCGACGGCGTCGAGCACCCGGTCCAGGCCCGGTAGGTACTCCTCCTCCAGGCGGGCCGGCGGGTAGGGGGCGTGGTAGCCGCCGACCCGGAGCACCGGGGCCTCCAGGTGGTAGAAGCAGCGCTCGGTGATGCGGGCGGCGATCTCCGCGCCCGAACCGAAGAACACCGGCGCCTCGTGGACCACGACCAGCCGGCGGGTCTTCTCGACCGAGGCCTGGATGGAGTCGAAGTCGAGCGGGGAGACGGACCTGAGGTCCAGGACCTCCAGGGACCTGCCCTCCTCGGCGGCCGCGTCGGCCACCTCCTGGCAGAGCTTCACCATCGGGCCGTAGGCGGCGAGGGTCAGGTCGGTGCCCTCGCGGACCACGCTGGCCCTGTGCAGCGGGCCGGGGATGGCCTCCGTGTTGACCTCGCCCTTGTCCCAGTAGCGGCGTTTGGGCTCGAAGAAGATCACCGGGTCGTCGCTCTGGATGGCCTGCTGCATCATCCAGTAGGCGTCCGAGGAGTTGGCCGGAGTGACGATCTTCAGGCCGGCCACGTGCGCGAACAGCGCCTCGGGGGACTCGGAGTGGTGCTCGACCGCGCCGATGCCGCCGCCGTAGGGGATCCGGACGACGACCGGCATCTTGACCTTGCCCAGCGAGCGGGCGTGCATCTTGGCGAGCTGGGTGACGATCTGGTCGTAGGCCGGGAAGACGAAGCCGTCGAACTGGATCTCCACCACGGGGCGGTAGCCGCGCAGGGCGAGGCCGATCGCGGTGCCGACGATGCCGGACTCGGCGAGCGGCGTGTCGATGACGCGGCTCTCGCCGAAGTCCTTCTGGAGACCGTCGGTGACCCGGAAGACGCCGCCGAGCTTGCCGACGTCCTCGCCCATGACGAGGACCTTGGGGTCCGACTCCAGCGCGCGGCGCAGCGACTCGTTGATCGCCTTGGCCAGAGCCATCTTTTCCGCTGCCATGGTCAGGCCCCCTCTACGTCCGCGAACGACGCCTGGTAGGCGGCGAACTGGGCTCGTTCCTCGTCGACGAGCGCGTGCCCGTCGGCGTACACGTTCTCGAAGACGGCGAAGTTGTCCGGGTCCGGCATGGCCCGCACCGCTTCGCGCACTCGCCTGCCCAACGCCTCGGACTCGGTCTCCAGTTCCGCGAAGAATCCCTCGTCCGCGTGGTTTGAGGCCTCCAGGTACCGGCGCAGGCGCAGGATCGGGTCCTTCGCCTCCCAGGCCTCGCGCTCCTCGTCGGCCCGGTACTTGGTCGGGTCGTCGGAGGTGGTGTGGGCACCCATCCGGTACGTGTACGCCTCGACGAGCGTCGGGCCCCCGCCGCTGCGGGCGCGCTCCAGCGCCCACTTGGTGACCGCGAGGCAGGCCAGCACGTCGTTGCCGTCGACGCGGACGCCGGGGAAGCCGAAGCCCTGGGCGCGCTGGTAGAGCGGGACCCGGGTCTGCTTCTCGGTCGGCTCGGAGATCGCCCACTGGTTGTTCTGGCAGAAGAACACCACCGGGGCGTTGTAGACCGCGGAGAAGGTGAACGATTCGGCGACGTCGCCCTGGCTGGACGCGCCGTCGCCGAAGTAGGCGATGACCGCGCTGTCCGCGCCGTCCTTGGCGACGCCCATCGCGTAGCCGGTGGCGTGCAGCGTCTGGGAGCCGATGACGATCGTGTAGAGGTGGAAGTTGTTGGTGTTGGGGTCCCAGCCGCCGTGGTTGACGCCGCGGAACATGCCCAGCAGGTTGGTCGGGTCGACCCCGCGGCACCAGGCGACGCCGTGCTCGCGGTAGGTCGGGAAGACGTAGTCGTCCTCGCGGGTGGCGCGCCCGGAGCCGATCTGGGCGGCCTCCTGGCCGAGCAGGGAGGCCCACAGGCCGAGCTCGCCCTGGCGCTGCAGGGCGGTGGCCTCGGCGTCGAAGCGGCGGGTCAGCACCATGTCGCGGTACAGGCCGCGCAGTTCGTCGGGGGTGATCCCGGCGACGTAGGCGTCGTACTCGGCGTTCTTGACCCGCTTGCCTTCGGGGGTCAGCAGCTGCACGAGTTCGGGCTCGGCGCTCTTCTTGGTGGTGGTGCGGCTGGTGGTGCGCTTGGTGCCGGTCTTGCTGCCGGTGGTACCGGCCTTGCCTGCGGCGCTGCGTCGCGGTGTGCCCGCGGCAC
>NZ_JBEYFC010000723.1:0-3657 GCF_040634175.1 Streptomyces sp. NPDC007162 | reverse complement strand
GACGACGAGCAGGCTGGTGACGGCTGTGAGCAGCCCGGCGTAGACACCCACCCGCCAGGCGGTCAGCGCGCCGAGCGAGGTGTCGTGGAGGAATCCGGGCACCCGCGCCGCTGCCGGTGCGCGGCGCCCAGGACACCCGGCCCAATCCCGCCGAGGCGCTTCCCGGCATCCGGCCCGAGGACCGGCCCACGGTCGCCGAGAACGCCGGCGCCCCGCCCGTGCCACGCGTCGGCGCCGTGCGCGGCACCATGGGCAAACCCCAACTGCCGCGCCGCCGCGCCCAGGAGCACATCGTCCCCCAACTGCGCGGCGGCCCGGCGCCCCGCCAGGACACCAACGAGGCTCCGGCCGTGCACGACCCCGGCCTGATGGCCGCCTTCCAGCGGGGCATCGGCCTCGCCGAGGCCCAGCAGCACCTGGAGGCCACCCAGCCGGAACCACCTGCACCGGCCATCGCACCGACCGAACCGGCGCCTTCCGCCACGAGCCCGCTCGATACGGCAGCGACGCGAGTCAGCGGCAGCGCGGGCGCCACCGGGGGAGACCCGGCGAGCAACACCTCGCACGCCACCCACGCGCACCCCACCCACGCGCACGCCGCGCACGACCACATGGCCGGCGACCACATGGGCGACGAGCACATGACCGGCGACTACCTGACCCAGACGCATCTGAGCTGGGCACACCGCGACCCCGCCGACCCCCCGTCAGTGTCCAGGCCCTCGTCGCACTCCCAGGCCCTGCGCCCGGTGCACACCTCCGAATTCACCACCCGGCCCGACGGGAGCACACCGGCCGGATGACCAGCACCGTCACCACCCCCGTCACATCCCGCACCCCCAGTGCTCCCGCAGACCTTCGTACTTCAAGGAGTCGATCCACCATGGCGAGCGATGCGCCGACCGCCCAGGTATCCGACCTCGACTGGCTGATGAGCGGCCTCGTGCAGCGCGTACCGCACACCTCCAGCGCCGTGCTGCTCTCCTGCGACGGGCTGGTGAAGTCCGTCCACGGCCTCGACCCGGACAGCGCCGACCACATGGCGGCGCTCGCCTCCGGCCTGTACTCGCTCGGTCGCAGCGCGGGCGTCCGGTTCGGCGACGGCGGGGACGTCCGCCAGGTCGTCGTGGAACTCGACTCGACCCTGCTGTTCGTCACCACCGCCGGCTCCGGCACCTGCCTCGCCGTGCTGGCCGGCCGGGAGGCCGACGCCGCCGTCCTCGGCTACGAGATGGCGATGCTGGTGAAGAGTGTCCGTCCGTACCTCGTCACCGCGCCCCGGCAGCACGCCGTCGAACCCACGGCGATGAGGCCTTGAGGGTGGCGGCAGCCGGCGACGGGCCGTGGCTGGACGACGCGGCCGGACGCCTCGTGCGCCCGTTCACGGTCAGCAACGGCCGTACCGAGCCCAGCATCGCCCTCGACCTGATGTCGCAGGTGATGGCCACGGGGTCCACGCCCCTCGGCTACCTCGGCCCCGAGCACGCCCAGGCGCTCGACCTGTGCCGCGGTCCCGTCTCGGTCGCCGAGATCGCCGCGCACCTCAAGCTGCCCGCCGCGGTCACCAAGGTGCTGCTCTCCGACCTCGTCGACTGCGGGGCGCTCACCGCCAAACCCCCCGCCTTCCACCACAACCCCACTGACCGGTCCCTCCTGGAGGCAGTGCTCGATGGACTACGACGACAGCTCTGACCCCTTCCCCACCGCGCTGAAAATCCTGGTCGCCGGTGGGTTCGGGGCCGGCAAGACCACCTTCGTGGGCGCGGTGAGCGAGATCGCACCGCTGTCCACCGAGGAACTGCTCACCACGGTCGGCGCCGCCACCGACAACCTCGAAGGCATCGAGAACAAGGTCGAGACGACCGTGGCCATGGACTTCGGCCGCATCACCCTGGACCCGGAACACGTGCTCTACCTCTTCGGCACGCCCGGACAGGAGCGGTTCTGGTTCATGTGGGACGAGTTGTCCGAGGGCGCGCTCGGCGCGGTCGTCCTCGCCGACACCCGCCGACTGGAGGACTGCTTCGCGGCCGTCGACTTCTTCGAGGAACGCGGCCTCGGCTTCATCGTCGCCGTCAACGAGTTCGACGGCTCCTACCGCTACGACCCGGAGGAGGTGCGGGCCGCCATCGACCTGGACCCGCGGATCCCCGTCGTCCGCTGCGACGCCCGGATCTCCAGCTCAGGCGTCCAGACCCTGCTCACCCTCGTCCGCCACCTCATCGCCCACGCCCCGGTCACCGCGCCGAGCCACGGCGCCCACATGTGACGCCCCCACACCCCCACGGAGTCCCTGTATGACCCACGCCCATTGCGGAGCCCACGCATGAGGTACGACCCGTCGCGTCCGGCCGGTCGGCTGCTGCTCACCCCGGAGGACAAGGAGGCACCCGAGCGCACCCGGCGCCTCGGCCAACTGCGCCTGGGCGGACGCCCCGACCCCGAGCTCGACATCTACGCGGACCGGCTCGCCGAGATCACCAGGACGCCGTACGCCATGGTCAACTTCATCGACCAGGACCGCCAGTTCTTCGCGGGCCTGCACCTGCCGACCGTGGCGCCACCCGTGGTGAAGCCCGACGGCAGTACGCCGGTGCTCGGCCGGGAACTGGCCCGCGACCATGGTTTCTGCCCCCACGTGGTGGTGCGGCGCAAGGCGCTGGTCCTGGAGGACGTCTGCGACTACCCGCGGTTCGCGGGCAACCCGATCGTCGACGAGTTCGGCATCCGCTCCTACCTGGGCGCCCCGCTCATCGACAGCACGGGGACGGTGCTCGGCACGGTGTGCGCGGTCGACGTGGAGCCACGGCCCTGGGGGCGGCCCGGTCTGGAGACGATCAAGGCGTCGGCGGCGGAGCTGGCGGCCCGCCTGGAGCGACGCGAGGCCGACGGGTTCCCGCTGCTGTGACGACGGGAACCCTCCCACTCACTAGCCGACCGGTCTAGTAGCTCCGTACCCTGGTCCCATGGGACGCACCAGTGACGCCAAGCGGAAGATCCTCGACGCCGCCCGGTCGCTGATCGAGGGGCGCGGGTACGCGGCGCTCGGGGTGGCCGAGATCTGCAAGGCGGCCGGAGTGCCGAAGGGCAGCTTCTACTATTTCTTCGAGTCCAAGGAAGCGCTCGCGCTCGCGGTCGTGGACGAGCACTGGGCGGCGCAGAAACGCGACTGGACCCGGGCCCTGGCCGGTGCCGGGGAGCCGTTGCGGCGGCTGCGGCGGCTGTTCGAGGAGACGGAGGCCGGGCAGCTCGCCGGCCAGCGCGACTGCGGCACCGTGGCGGGCTGCCTGTTCGGGAACCTCACCCTGGAGCTGAGCAACCAGACCGAGGCGGTTCGCGGACGGCTGCAGGAGATCTTCGACGCCCAGGTCGACATGGTGGAGTCCGTCGTCACCGAGGCGCGCGAGCGCGGTGAGGTCGGCGTGACCGACACCCGGGAGGCGGCGCGGGCGGTGGTGGCCCAACTGGAGGGCCAGGTGATGTTCGCCAAGCTCTACAACAGCACGGGCCGGCTGACCCCCCTGTGGCAGAACTGCCGGGCCCTGCTGGGAGCGACGGAGGGCTAGTCTTCTGAGTCAGGAATTCTGTTCAGATAACTGGCGAGGCGTTCGAGGATCTCGTCCGCCGTCTTCGTCCAGACGTAGGGCTTCGGGTCGG
>NZ_JBEYFC010000722.1:0-3663 GCF_040634175.1 Streptomyces sp. NPDC007162 | reverse complement strand
CCCCACCGCTGCTCGTGGAGGAACTGAGCGGGCGCGAGCGCGAGGTGCTGAGCAGGCTGGCGCAGCTGATGTCCACCCAGGAGATCGCCGCCGACCTGTACGTCTCCGTGAACACGGTGAAGACGCACCTCAAGAGCGTCTACCGGAAGCTCGGGGTGGGCCGGCGCGGTGACGCGGTGCGCCGGGCCCGCGAGCGGGGACTGCTGTGACCCGCCCGCAGGCGGCGGGCAGCGGCGGTCGTACCCGGATCACCTGTGCCGGGTGAGGCGGGCGGCGCCCGCCGCGGCGCAGCATCGGTGGACAGACCGCAGCACACCGCGGCGGGAGACGGCTCATGCACTACGAGATCCGCGTCGAAGGGGCCATGTCCGAGACGCTGACGCAGGCCTTCCCGGAACTGGAACACGTGACGATGTCCGGCCAGACGGTCCTGTTCGGTCCCGTCATCGACGAGGCACAGCTGTACGGCCTGCTGAACCGCTGTCTGTCACTCGGACTGCGGGTCGTGGAGATGCGGCGCCGCCCGGAGTGACCAGGCGTGCCGCACAGCAGCGCACGATCACCCGCACCGGGTGAGGACCGCGGGGGTCCGCCGTGCGCACCCTGAAACCGCAGGGCGCGGCCGACCGGCCGGCGCCGTGGACGGAGGAGACAAATGAGCGCGCAGACCTACCTCGCGTACGACTATCCGCTGCTGAGCGCCTTCTGGACCATGCTGTGGCTGTTCCTGTGGATCATGTGGCTCGTCCTGCTGTTCCGGGTCATCGTGGACATCTTCCGCGACGACTCGATGGGCGGCTGGGCCAAGGCCGGCTGGCTGGCCCTCTGCATCGTGGTTCCCTTCCTGGGCGTCCTCGTCTATGTGATCGCCCGCGGCAAGGGCATGGGGCAGCGCGAGATCTCCCAGGCCCGCGACCAGCAGAAGGCCTTCGAGTCCTACATCCGGCAGACCGCCCAGGGCGGTACCGGCCAGACCAGCAGCGTCGACGAACTGGCCAGGCTCTCCGAGATGAAGTCCCGCGGCGACATCTCGGACGAGGAGTTCCGCAGGGCCAAGGCGCTGGTCCTGAGCGACACCGGACCGGCCGTCCAACGCCCGGGCGCCGTGCCCACCACCCACGGGCGCTGACCGCACCACCAGTACCACGAGATCTGCGAGAACGAATCGAGGCAGGCGCATGACAGCGACACACCCCGCGCACCACCCGCACAGCGCCAAGATGCAGTGGGCCGGCGGACTGACCACCTTCTCCGCCGTCATGCTGATGATCGCCGGTCTGCTCGCGGTATTCCGCGGCATCATGGCGATCGCCCAGGACGACGTGTTCGTCACGACGCCCAACTACGTCTTCAAGTTCGACCTCACGAGCTGGGGCTGGATCCACCTGGTCCTCGGCGTGATCGCCGTGGTCGTCGGTGTCGGCCTCCTGCAGCCCGCCGCGTGGGCCCGCGGCGCCGGTGTGGCCATCGCCGCGCTGGTGATCATCGCCAACTTCCTGTCCCTGCCGTACTACCCGGTCTGGTCCGTGGTGATGATCGCGCTGTCCGGTTTCATCATCTGGGCGCTGTGCGTGGTACGCGGCGACGACTCCGCGGACACGACCTGACGCCCCGGGCCCACGGGCCGGAGCCCCCCGCGGCCGGGGGCTCCGGCCCGACGGCGGCGCCCGCCTCGCACCGGGTCGTGCGGTCTAGGCGGCGCCCGGGACCAGGTGGGCCTCGGCCGCGCGGCGGAACGCCGGGAACAGCGGGTGACGGTCCCCGGCCCGGGTGGCGAGGACCACCTGGAGAGGCGTGGCGTCCGCCACCGGGACGACGGCGATGTCCGGCCGCAGGTTCCCGCCGAACCCGGCCGGAGCCAGCGTCACCACCTCACCACTCGCGACCAGCTCGAGCTTGTCCTCCAGCGAGTCCACCACGGGGCCCAGCCGGGTGTGGCCGGGAGGATTCGCCCCGATCCGGTCGGCGCCGGTGAAACGCGGCAGCTGTTCGTCGGAGAAGTCGGCGAGGGTGACCGACTCCTTGCCCGCCAGCCGGTGGTCGAGCGGCACCAGCAGGACGCGCGGCTCCTCGTAGAGGACCGTGACGTCCAGGTCGTCGGCGGCGAACAGGAACCGGGTCACCACCGCGTCGACGCGATGGTCCAGCAGCGCTTCGCGCGGGTCGTTCCAGTCCAGGTGCAGGGCGCGGACATCGGCCCCGGGATGACGGTGGCGCAGCTCCCGGACGGCCGGGGTGACGATCATATGGGTGGTGAACCCGACGGTGAACGGGCCGTGGGCGGCGGCCGACCGCGCGCTCGCCGCGGCCCGGCCGGCCGTGCGCAGCAGCTCCCTCGCCTGCGGCAGGAAGACCTCCCCGGCCTCGGTGAGCCGGGTGCCGCGCGGGGTGCGGTCCAGCAGCCGGGCACCGACCTGCTGCTCGAGTCGCCGGATCTGCCGGCTCAGCGAGGGCTGCGCGAGATGCAGCACGTCGGCCGCGCGACCGAAGTGCAGTTCTTCGGCGACGACGGTGAAGTAACGCACCAGGCGCAGCTCCAGGTCCACCGCCGGTACGGGGGAATCGGGCACCTTGCGACTCTACCCGCGCACCGGTGAACGCAGGTGAGCTGCGGTGATGTCCGGACAGGCATCACGGGGTGCGGAACAGGTCTTGGACCCGGCCCGGTCCCCGGGCGCACGCTGAGGTCATCCCAGCAGATTCACTCCCCGTGAGGTGATTTGTCATGCGTGTGTTCGTCACCGGCGCCACCGGGTTCATCGGCAGCGCGGTGGTCCGCGAACTGCTCGGCGCCGGGCACCAGGTGCTCGGCCTCGCCCGTTCGGACGCGGCCGAGGCGGCCCTGAAGGAGGCGGGAGCACAGGCGCACCGGGGCGACCTGAACGACGCCGACGGGCTGCGGGCCGCGGCCGCCGGAGCGGACGGGGTGGTCCACACGGGCTTCCACCACGACTTCTCCGACCTGCACGGCGCCCTGCGCATCGAGCTCGCGGCCCTGGCCGCTTTCGGTGACGCCCTCGCCGACTCCGGCCGCCCCCTCGTCATCAGCTCCGTGACCGGCCTGCTCACCCCCGGCCGCGTCGGCACCGAGACCGACGGTCCCGACCCCGCCGCGCCGGGCGCGCACCGGGCCGAGGCGGAACGGGCCGCGCTGGCCCTGGCCGGCCGAGGGGTGCGGGTCAGCGCGATCCGGCTGCCCGCGGTACACGGTGCGGGCGACCACGCGTTCGTGCCGGCCCTCATCGGCATCGCCCGGGACAAGGGTGTCTCCGCCTACCCGGACGAGGGGACCAACCGCTGGTCCGCCGTGCACCGCCTCGACGCCGCCGCTCTCTACCGCAAGGCCCTGGAGACGGCCCCGGCGGGCGCCGTGCTGCACGCGGTCGCCGAAGGGGACGTACGCCTCCGCGACCTCGCCGAGGTGATCGGCCGCCGCCTCGACGTGCCGGCGGTCTCCCTGCCCCGGGCGGAGGCGACCGACCACTTCGGGTGGCTCGGCCACTTCTGCGTCAACGACAACCCGACGTCGAGCGCCGCGACCCGACAGCGGTACGACTGGCGGCCCGAGCAGCCGGGACTCCTCACCGACCTGGACCAGGACCACTACTTCTGACCTTCCCACGAGGACCTTCCCGCGACCCGAGGTCAGCCCACCTTCGTGTC
>NZ_JBEYFC010000721.1:0-3666 GCF_040634175.1 Streptomyces sp. NPDC007162 | reverse complement strand
GTGACGGGCACGACGGCACGTTGTGCTCTCAAGCACGCCGCCAGTTCGGCCCGGAGCGTGTCGTAGCGGCTCTCGATGCCGGTCAGGTCGAAGAAGATCCGGTCGTCGGTGGCGCCCGCCAGCGCGGCGAGCAGCGGTGCGGACTCGTGCGTCATCGTCGCCCTCACCGCCGCTGTGCTACGGGCGTGAGCGCGGCCGCCCGTACCAGCGGCTCCCACGCCTCCGCCAGCAGGGCGAAGTCCTCGATGTCACCGCGCGCCTCGTCGAGGAGGCGTTCGCGGTGCTGCGCCAGGAGGTCGGCGAACTCGGCGTAGCGGCCGCCCAGTGCTCGGTAGGAGGCGTCGAGGACATCGAGCCGTCGGACGTTCTCGCTCCGGTCGAGCCCCGCGCTCCGCCTGGCGAGCTGGGCCACCGCGGACGCGCGTACCTGCCCCTCACCGTCGAGCAGCGCCGCGCCGGCCCGCGCCATGTGGTCGTAGACGTGGTGGAAGTAGAGCATCGAGAGCAGGAACTTGACGAAGCGCAGCTGGTACGCCGTGAACCCGGAATCGGTGCGGCGTTCGCCGGTGTAGAAGTTGACGATGTTCCGGTTGTGCAGGACGCCCGGCAGTGCGGCGTCGTGGACCAGGTGGATCAGGAAGTAGTCGCTGCCGATCGTGTCGGTGGCGGGCGGCAGGGGCACCCGTTCGTGCACACCGTGGAAGGCGATGTTGCACATGTCCACGCGCATGGGGTCGACCAGGGTGAGGGTGGAGTGGTCCGTGGTGAAGGCGTCCGTGCCGGCGCCCCGGAAGGACTCGTCGACGAGTTGTCTCCTCTGCTCGTCGGACCAGTGCGCCGGCGCCCACAGGCCGACCATGTCGTGATAGACGGCGGGGTCGGTGCGGAGTATCTCGCCGATGTCCACGGACAGTTCGCCGACGAACGAGCTGCCCACCATCGCGACCCGTCTGTCCATGTGGTCGGCGGCCAGGGCGGTTTCGGTGACGTGGCGGGCGGCGTCGGCCGCGCGTCGGCCGAGGGTCAGCAGTTCGTGGTGGACGGGGTACACGGTCTCGCCGTCCACCACCTGGTACCGGCTGTCGGAGTCCCTGCGGTGGACGGACTCGCAGCCGAGCGCGGCGGCCAGGAGGAAGGCGCGGTTGGTGCAGGCGCCGTAGGAGAGGCCTGCCGGGAGCATCAGGTCCAGCAGGAGGTCGGGCTTCACGGCGCCGGATCGGTCGATCGCGCGCCGCAGGAAGTCCCGCTGCC
Organism: Streptomyces sp. NPDC007162; assembly: GCF_040634175.1. Lineage (NCBI taxonomy): Bacteria > Bacillati > Actinomycetota > Actinomycetes > Kitasatosporales > Streptomycetaceae > Streptomyces > Streptomyces sp. NPDC007162. The sequence goes on along the minus strand of NZ_JBEYFC010000721.1, from coordinate 2,415 downwards.
GTGCCTCGTCGAGGTGGTGTACGACGATCCGCGGATCCGCGGGTATCCGGCGCACGGCTTCGGCGTGCTGCGCGTGGGCCGGTCCGGCACAGGAGTCCAGGATCAGGAGGTGCACCTCGGTGTCGAAGTGCCGGACGGCGTAGGCCGCTTCACCGGCGACGGCGGTGATCGTCGCCGCGCAGGGCCTGTTGGTCGGCAGGGTCAGGCAGATTCGGCGCATGTCTCTTCTCCGGCCTGCGGTGTCGTCCCGTCGAGGTCCGCCCCGGTCCAGGACGTGAGGCCTAGCAGCCTGGCGCCGAGGTCGTCGAGGGTGGCGCGCCCGTACCGCAGGGACTCGTGCCGGGTGGCGTCCCCCAGCAGCGTCCCGTTCCAGTCGGGCGTGGCGAGGGTGCGCCACGACTCGACGCGGGAACGCCTGAGCGTCTCGTGGGACTCCAGCGCCGGCATCATCGACAGGTACTGGACCGCCCGTACCTCCTGGTCGGCGGTGTTCGGTGCCACCCCGTGCGCCAGCAGGCCGTTGAAGATCAGCAGGTCGCCGGCCGCCATTTCCGGGCGCACCACGGGGAACTCGGAGCGGTCGATCCTGGGCCGGATCGGGTCGCGGTCGGCCGGCTGGAACACCTTCCACTGGTCGAACCGCTTGAACAGCTCCGGGCAGCACTGGAAGCCGCCGAGTTCCGGTGTGGTGTCGGTCAGGGCGATGATCCCCTGGACCCGCTGCGGCAGTACGCCGAGCGTGGTGTCGACGTCCCAGTGGAGTTCGATGTCGAAGCCCTCGTCCGTGCGTGGGATCAGGGCGCGGTCACGGTTCTTGATGTTGGGCGGGTTGAGGTTGAGCCGGTCGAGCGTCACCCACAGTTCCTCGCAGTCCCAGACGTCGACGAACGCGTCGTAGACCCGCCGGGTCTGGCGGCTGTCCCAGATGAGCTGGTGGTGGTAGGCCTCGACGAAGCCGTAGATGTGCAGTTCCCGGTCGAGGTCGGAGCGGTATGCACGCTCCTCGTACCAGGTCTCCGGGCGTTCGGGGTCGAGTCCCTGGAACTCCCAGGCGAAGTCCAGCAGTCGCCGGGCGGCCGTGGCGGGGACGGCCTGCTTGACCACCACGTAGCCATAGGTCTGCCAGAAGGCGAAGTCCTCTTCGGACAGGACGCGCAGGGGGCGGGTCTTCTTCAGGTCCCGCAGGGGTGTCGGGGCGAGATAGGTCTCGGCGTCCGAGCTGAAGTAGGGGGTGTCCGAGGGGGCTCGATGGAGATAACGGTCAGTCGTGGGCATGCGGTGCTCCACACCTCGTTCTCGGGGACCGGCGGCCCGAAGCGGGTCGCCGACTGCGCGGAGTGAGGGGCGGACACCGTTGCGGGCAGGGTCACTGCACCACGGGTCACACCAGCCCCTCTTCGAACTCGCGTGCAACCAACTTGGACTAGACCAACTGGCGCTGTCAAACATCCCAGTTGAGGGTGCGTTCTCGCCAACACGGCTCGATCCGGGCCCACTTGACAAGGGCGGCTAGCCTGAGCGGGAACCCATTGGTCTGTACCAACAGAAGGGGCTTGCGCGATGGTCTCCAGCAAGCACAGCCAGGAGTTGCGCCGGCTGGCACGCTCCGTCCTGCAGCCGGGCTTCGTGGGCACCGAGGCCCCCGACTGGGTGCTGCGCGAGATCGACGACGGGCTCACCTCGGTCGTGCTCTTCTCCCGCAACATCGTCACGCCCCGGCAGGTAGCGCGTCTCACCGGGCAACTCCGCGCGGCGAACCCGGAGTTGATCATCGCCATCGACGAGGAGGCCGGTGACGTCACCCGGATCGAGTCGGCCACCGGCTCCACCCGTCCGGGCAACTTCGCACTCGGAACCGTCGACGACACCGAGTTGACCGAGGCGGTCGCCGCCGACCTGGGACGGCAGCTGCACACGGCCGGTGTGAGCCTCGACTACGCGCCCAGCGCGGACGTGAACTCCAACCCCGACAACCCGATCATCGGGGTCAGGTCCTTCGGTGTCGACGCCAGGGTGGTGGCGCGGCACACCGGGGCCTGGATCCGGGGACTCCAGTCGGCCGGTGTCGCCGCCTGCGCGAAGCACTTCCCCGGCCACGGTGACGTGGCCGTCGACTCCCACCACGGGCTGCCCGTCTACGAAGCCGACCGCGCGCGGATCGCCGAGCAGGCCCTGCCGCCGTTCCGCGCCGCACTCGAGGCGGGCGTCCGCGCGGTGATGAGCGGCCATCTGCTGGTCCCCGCCTACGACCCCGAACTGCCCGCCACCCTGAGCCGGCGCATCCTGGACGAACTGCTGCGCCAGGAACTCGGGTTCGAGGGAGTCGTCGTCACGGACGCCATCGAGATGGGTGCCGTGGCAGGCCCCTACGGGATCGGCGGGGCCACGGTCAGGGCAGTCGCCGCGGGCGCCGAC
>NZ_JBEYFC010000720.1:0-3680 GCF_040634175.1 Streptomyces sp. NPDC007162 | reverse complement strand
CCGATCTGGTCAGCCCACTGCTCCTGGTGTGCGCCGCGGTACTGCGTCTCTACCGGCTTGCCCGCCCGCTTGGCGGCCAGGTCCCAGGCGGCGTTGACGACCGCGCCGGTCGCCATGTGGATGGCGCCCTTCTCCGGCCCCAGCCAGCGCAGTTGGGGGTCGTGGACCAGGGTGCGGGAGAAGGCGCCGAGGGCGGAGCAGACCTGTTCCACGGACAGGCCGACCACGTGCGGGGCGAGGGTGGCGATGGCTGCGGCCTGGGCGTCGTTGCCGCGTCCGGTGGTGAAGGCCAGGGCGTGGCCCTCCAGCCCGTCGCCCGCGTCGGTGCGCAGGACCACGTAGGCGGCGGAGTAGTCGGGCTCGGGGTTCATGGCGTCCGAGCCGTCGAGGTGTTCGGAGGTCGGGAACCGCACGTCCAGGACGTCCAGGGCGATGATGCGGGCTGACGGGGGCACGGGGGAGGACATGGCGGCAACTCCTGTGAGGGGCAGGGGAGACAGGTCCCTCTGCGACGAGACGTGAACGCGGCGGAGGCAGGGCGGCCGGTGGGCCGCCCGGGTCACTCCTGGACCTTGCCGCCGGTGATGCGGGAGATGGCGAGGGCGACCAGGATGATCAGGCCGTTGAGGGCGCCGATCCACTGGGCGGGGACACCGGCCAGCGTCAGCACGTTCTGGATCATGAAGAGCAGCAGGATGCCGCAGAACGCGCCGAACATGGTGCCCCTGCCACCGTTGAGGCTGATGCCCCCGATGACGGCGGCGGCGAAGACGGTGAAGATGTAGCCGTTGCCCTGCGCGGAGGCGACCGAGGCCAGGCGTCCGGAGAGCATGAGTCCGGCGAGGGCGGCGAGCACGCTGCCGGTGACGATGACGATCCACAGCACCCGGTCGGTGCGGATACCGGCCGCCTTCGCCGCGTCGACGTTGCCGCCGATGGCGTACAGGGAGCGGCCGAAGCTGGTCCAGCCGAGCACCACGATCGCGACGGCGAACAGGGCCAGGCAGATCCAGATCGAGGCGGGCATGCCGAACCATTCGGCGGTGCCGGCGTAGAGCATCGACTGCGGCAGCTGGAAGAAGGTCTGACCGCCGGAGATGCCGGTGAGGATGCCGCGCAGCACGATCAGCATGCCGAGCGTGACGATGAAGCCGTTGAGGCCGAAGCGGATGATCAGCAGCGAGTTGATCACGCCGACGAGCGCGCCCACGGCGAGGGTGAGGGGAACCGACCAGGCGCCGGGGAGCAGACCGAGTCCGTGCCCGGCGCCGGCCGGTACGACCAGCCAGGCCGCGACGCCCGGCGCCAGCCCCATGGTGGACTCCAGGGACAGGTCCATCTTCTTGACGATCAGGATCATCGTCTGGGCGAGGACCAGCAGGGCCATCTCGGACATGGTCTGCAGGACGTTGATGAGGTTGTCGGCCTGCAGGAAGACCGGGTTGACGATCTGTCCGACGATCGCGATGACGACGATCGCCGGGACGAGCGCCAGGTCGCGCAGCCGGGCGAGGGGGATCCGGCCGCCGAGCAGCGCGGTGCGCCTCTGCCCGGTCTCCACGGTCTGGGCGGCGTCCGCGAGGACGGTTTCAGGCATTGCCTCAGGCATGCAGGTCCACTCCTTCCATCGCGGCCACGAGGTCGTGGTCGTGCCAGCCGCGTGGTATCTCGGTCGTGACCCGGCCCTGGAACATCACCAGGATCCGGTCGCACATGCGCAGGTCGTCGAGTTCGTCGGAGGCGATGAGCACTCCCGTGCCGGACTCGGCGGTCTCCTCGACCTTGCCGAGGAGGAACTCCTTGGAGCGCACGTCCACGCCGGCGGTCGGGTTGATCAGGACCAGCAGCCGCGGGTCGTCGGCCAGGGCACGCGCCATGACGACCTTCTGCTGGTTGCCGCCGGACAGGGCGGAGACGGGCAGCTCAGGTCCGGGGGTCTTGATGGCCAGGTTCTCGATCAGGCCCTCGGCCAGCCGGTCGCGGCGTCCGCGGCTGAGGAAGCCGTTCCTGCCGAGCCGCCTGGGCACGGACAGGGTCGCGTTGTCGGCGATCGACATGTCCGGCACGAAGCCCTGGTGGTGCCGGTCCTGCGGAACGAACCCGGCGCCGGCCGCGAGCGCGTCGGGCACGCTGCCCGGCCGGGGCCGGCGCCCGGAGATCTCCAGGTCCCCCCTCGCGGCGGCGCGCAGGCCTACGACGGTCTCGGCGACCTCCGTACGTCCGCTGGCGGCGGCGCCCGCAAGGCCGACGATCTCCCCGGCGCCCACCTGGAAAGTGACGTCGGTGTAGGTGTCGTCGCTGCTCAGACCGTGCACGGTCAGCGCGGGCACGCCGCTCTCGTCCAGGCTGCCGGTGCGCTCCTGGCGCCGGTCCGCCGCGGCCTCACCGGTCATGGCGGCGACCAGCTCGGTACGGGGCAGCTCCGCGACCGGCGCGGTCACGATGTGCGCCGCGTCGCGGAACACCGTCACCATGTCGCAGATCTCGTAGACCTCCTGCAGGTGATGACTGATGAACAGGAAGGTCACGCCCTGGCGTTGCAGGTCGCGGATGCGGTCGAAGAGCCGGTTGATCGCCGCCGCGTCGAGCTGCGCGGTGGGCTCGTCGAGGATGATGAACCGGGCCCCGAAGGACAGCGCCCGGGCGATCTCGACGAACTGCCGCTGCTCGACGCTGAGGTCGCCGGCCGGGGACTGCGGGTCGACCTCCACCGACCAGGCCGACAGCAGCTCCTGGGCCCGGCGGCGTACGCCGGTCCAGCTGATGAGCCGGTGGGGGCCGTGGTGGTGCCGGTTCAGGAACAGGTTCTCGGCGACGGTCAGCGTGGGGATGATCGTCGACTTCTGGTAGACGCAGGCGACACGCCGGCGCCAGGCGTCGCGGTCGCTGAGCCGCGGCGCGGGGTCGCCGCCGAAGGTGACCGTCCCCTCGTCGGGGGCGTGCAGGCCCGTCAGGACGGACACGAGGGTTGACTTGCCGGCCCCGTTGCGGCCGACGAGTGCGTGTGTCTCGCCGGGCCGGATGGTGATCCGGGCGCCGTTCAGGGCCACCGTCGGACCGAATCGTTTGACTATGCCCGTCGCCTCGACGACGGGCGGGGCCGCGGAGGCCCGCCCGTCGTCCGCCGGGACGGGCGCGGGGGTGACAGTACGCTCCCCGTCGCTCATCTCAACCGCCTTGTTCTGGGTAGCCGTTGGTCCCTGACCGGGTAGGTCAGCCGAGGTGGTTGCCCCACAGCGACGTGTCGTCGCTCTTGACGCTGGGAACGCCGCCGTAGGTGCCGCCGTCGGCGGTGACCAGGGGAGCGGAGAGCTGGTCCTCCAGCAGACCGTCACGGACCTGGATGATCGTGCTGTCGTGGTCGGTCTTGCCCGGCTTGAACGTCTTCCCGTCGATCGCGGCCTTGAGGTAGTACAGCGCGTACTTGGCGTACAGGTCGGCGGGCTGGGAGACGGTGGCGTCGATCTTGCCCGCGGCGATGTCCTTGAGCTCCTCGGGGATGCCGTCGTTGGACACGATGAAGACGTGCTTCTTGTCCTTCGGATCCACCAGCAGGCCCTTCTGCTTGAGCACCTGCAGCGTGCCGGAAAGGCCGAAGCTGGACGTTCTTCCTCTTCCACGTCTTCTGCGGCTACGCGGCCGGTTACGGCTTCGCGCTCCTGAACGCCTCCTCGGGCGAC
>NZ_JBEYFC010000719.1:0-3683 GCF_040634175.1 Streptomyces sp. NPDC007162 | reverse complement strand
GCAACGAGGCAGCCGATCCGGTAGTCGATCGTCCCCACGACCAGCGCCGCCAGCGCCCCCAGCCGGTCCTGACTCGTGTCCGGTCAGTTCTGCTGGTCGGCCGACTCCTGGCCGTCCGCCTCCGCCGCCGCGGAACCGGGGGCCTTGGCGGTCTCGTCGGTCTCAGCGACCTCGGCGGTCTCAGCGACCTCGGCGGCCTCAGCGGCCTCGGCGGTCTCAGCGACCTCGGCGGCCTGGGGGGTCTCCTCGGCCTTGGCGGTCTCAGCGACCTCGGCGGCCGTCTGGACGGCCTCCTCGGCGGCGATCTCCTCCGCCGCCGCGGCCACCGCCGCCGACGTCTCCGCCGACTCCTCCAGGGCCGCCTCGCCGACCAGTTCCGCGGCCTCCTTCGCCGCGGTCAGCAGGACCGTGTCCTGCGGTGCCTGGTCGGCGAAGTTCTCCGGGTGGTGGCAGGCGACCTGCTGGCCGGTGCGCAGTTCGAGGAGGAGCGGCTCGGTCGTCCTGCAGATCTCCGTCGCCTTCCAGCACCGCGTGTGGAAACGGCAGCCGGAGGGCGGGGAGATCGGGGAGGGCACGTCGCCCTGGAGCAGGATGCGCTCGCTCTTCTGACCTCGGCGCTTCGGGTCCGGGATCGGCACCGCCGACATCAGGGCCTTGGTGTACGGGTGCATCGGCGCCTTGTACAGCGAGTCCCGGTCGGCCAGTTCGACGATCTTGCCGAGGTACATCACGGCGATGCGGTCCGACACGTGCCGTACCACGGAGAGGTCGTGGGCGATGATGACGTAGGTCAGGCCCAGTTCCTCCTGAAGGTCGTCCATGAGGTTCACGACCTGCGCCTGGATCGACACGTCGAGCGCGGAGACCGGCTCGTCGGCCACGACCAGCTTCGGCTTCAGAGCGAGCGCGCGGGCGATGCCGATGCGCTGGCGCTGACCGCCGGAGAACTCGTGCGGGTAGCGGTTGTAGTGCTCGGGGTTGAGGCCGACCACCGACAGCAGCCGCTGCACCTCCTTCTTGACACCGCCCTCCGGCGTCACGCCCTGGAGCTTGAAGGGCGCCCCGATGATCGTGCCGATGGTGTGGCGCGGGTTCAGCGAGGAGTACGGGTCCTGGAAGATCATCTGCACGTCGCGGCGCAGCGGGCGCATGCCGCCGACGCCGAGGTGCGTGATGTCCTTGCCCTCGAACTCGACCGTGCCGCCGGTCGGCTCCAGCAGCCGGGTGATCAGCCGGCCCATCGTCGACTTGCCGCAGCCGGACTCGCCCACGACGCCGAGGGTTTCACCGGCCTTGACCTCGAAGTCGAGCCCGTCGACCGCGTGCACGGCGCCGACCTGCCGCTGGAACAGGCCCTTCTTGATCGGGAAGTGCTTCTGGAGGCCGGTCACCTTGAGCAGGGTCTCGCCCTGGGCCACGCCCCGGGTGGAGACGGCACCGTCGCTCTGCGCGGGAATGGTCACTGCCGCGTCCTTGGTGGGTTTCTCGCTCACAGCTTCGGCGCAATCTCTTCGGTCCAGATCCGCTCCCGCTGCTCCTGCGTCATGTGGCAGGCGGCCCAGTGCCGGCTGCCGACCTCGGTCAGCTCCGGGCGGACCGTGCGGGTGACGTTGTCCTTGGGGACGTCCGCGTACGGGCAGCGCGGGTTGAAGGCGCAGCCGGACGGGATGTTGATCAGGGAGGGCGGGGAGCCCTTGACCGGGATCAGGCGGTCCTGCTGCTCGCGGTCGAGGCGCGGCATCGAGCCGAGCAGACCCCAGGTGTAGGGGTGGCGGGGCTCGTAGAACACCTTCTCGGCCGGGCCGCGCTCCACGCACCGCCCGCCGTACATCACCAGGATGTCGTCGGCGAGTTCGGCGACCACGCCCAGGTCGTGGGTGATGACGATGACCGCGGAGCCGAACTCCTTCTGCAGGTCCCGGATCAGGTCGAGGATCTGCGCCTGGACGGTCACGTCCAGAGCGGTCGTCGGCTCGTCCGCGATGAGCAGTTCCGGGTTGTTGACCAGCGACATCGCGATCATCGCGCGCTGACGCATACCGCCGGAGAACTCGTGCGGGTAGCTGTCGACCCGCTTGTCCGGCTGGGGGATGCCCACCCGGTCGAGCATCTCGACGGCGCGCCGCTTCGCGGTCTTCTTGTCGACGTCGTGGTGGATGCGGTACGCCTCCACGATCTGCTGGCCGATCGTGTAGTACGGGTGCAGCGCCGACAGCGGGTCCTGGAAGATCATGGACATCTGGCGGCCGCGCAGCTTGCGCACCTGGTCCGGGTCGCTGCCGAGCAGCTCGGTGCCGTCCAGCCAGATCTCGCCGGAAATCTGTGCCTTGCGCTTGCCGTACTGCCCGGCGGTGTGCAGGCCCATGATGCCGAGCGAGGTCACCGACTTGCCGGAACCGGACTCGCCCACGATGCCGAGGGTCTTGCCCTTATCCAGCTTGAAGGAGAGCCCGTCGACGGACTTGACCAGGCCGTCGTCGGTCGGGAAGTGCACCTTCAGGTCGCGCACTTCGAGGAAGGACGTCGGCGCGGGCGAGTCGCTCGTGGGTTCGCCCACGGCCGCTCCGCTCTTGCTCAGTTCCGTCATGAGAGCCTCACTCGGGGGTCGATCACGGCGTACAGGATGTCCACCACGAGGTTGGCGATCAGCACCGCGAGAGAAGTGATCAGGGTGACGCCCAGGATGATGGGCAGGTCCTGGTTCTTGATGGCGGTGAGCACCGCCTGGCCGAGGCCGGGCAGGCTGAACGTCGTCTCGGTCAGGATCGCGCCGCCGATGAGGGCGCCGAGGTCCATGCCGAGCATGGTCAGGATCGGGGTCATCGTGGAGCGCATGGCGTGCTTGCCGATGACGACCGGCTCCGTGAGGCCCTTGGCGCGTGCCGTGCGGATGTAGTCCTCGCCGAGGATCTCCAGCATGGTGGCGCGGGTGATCCGGGCGTACATCGCCGCGTAGAGGAACGCGAGGGTGATCCAGGGCAGGATCATGCCGCCGAGCCAGCCGGAGAAGCTCTGGTCCAGCGGCACGTACTGGCCGTTGATCCAGTTCAACCCGTAACTGAAGACCGCGAGCGAGAGCAGACCCGTGAAGTAGATGGGCAGGGACACACCGCTGAGCGCGACCACCATGGCCGTGCGGTCCCAGATGCTGCCCCGCTTGAGCGCGGACAGCACACCCGCCGCGACACCGAAGACCAGCCACAGCACGGCGGCGCCGAGCGCGAGGCCCAGGGTCACCGGGAAGCGGTCGGTCAGCACCGGCCAGACGGCCTGCTCGCTACGGAAGGAGTAGCCGAAGCACGGTGCGGCACAGTGGGTGACGTCGCCGCCGGCCGCGTAGGTGCGGCCCGCGAAGATGCCCTTGAAGAAGTGCCAGACCTGTACGAAGATCGGGTCGCTCAGACCCAGCTTCTCCCGCACCGCCGCAACGGCGTGCGGGTCGGCCTGCTTGCCCACGAAGCTCGTGGCGATGTCCACGCCCGCCCACTTGGGGACGAGGAAGAAGATGCTGAAGACCACCAGGATGATGACCACCAGCATCACTGCGGCGGCGAACAGCCGCCTGATGAGGTAAGCGAGCACAGCTAACGGCCCGCCGCGGGGCCGCGGACCGCCGGAGGTCTTCCGGTGGCCCGCGGTCCCGCCGCGCCGGCCTTCACCTGCCTTTCGTGCCGTACGGCGGG
>NZ_JBEYFC010000718.1:0-3685 GCF_040634175.1 Streptomyces sp. NPDC007162 | reverse complement strand
GTAGACCGCACCGATCCCCTTCTTCCCCAGCTCCTGGTACGTACGGGCCAGTTCGGGGTTCTTGAAGGTGGATCCGACCACCGGCAGCTGCCCGCCCGGCAGGAACAGCTTGGCCGTGTCGGGGAAGTACCGGAACCGGGTCTCGTTCGCGGCGGTCTGCGAGCGGAAGGTGTCGTCCACGACGAACCCCTTGTCGGCGATCCGCTCGGCCGGCTTCAGGACCGTCCCGAGCCGCTCGGTCCCCCACTGGTCCAGCGCCGACTGCCAGGTGGCGGGCGTGCCCGGCGTGCCGACGCTCAGGCCGCTGCTCACCGCGTCCGCGAAGGCGAGCGGTGTGCCGTTCTCCACGAACAGGTTCGAGTCGGCGGTCAGCGGCGCGGTCTCGCGGCCGTCGATGGTGTGGACGGTCCGGGACCTGGCGTCGTAGTAGACGAAGTAGCCGCCTCCGCCGATGCCGGACGAGTAGGGCTCGGTGACGCCGAGTGCCGCGGCGGTCGCCACGGCCGCGTCGACCGCGTTGCCGCCCTTGCGCAGTACCTCGATCCCGGCGGCGGTGGCGTCCGCGTCGACGCTGGAGACGGCGCCGCCGTACCCGACGGCGACCGGGCTCTTCCGGACGGCCGTGCCGCCGGAGTGGGCCGGGGGCGCGGCCGCCCCTACCGACACCACGGCGGCCGAGACCGCCAGGACGGTGAGCTTCCGCGCGACAGGGCGACGCATCCGCACCTCCAGTTCGGGAACGTCCGCGCAGCGTATCCGCGAGGTGGCGGCCCCGACAGCCGGATTCAGGGCACTTCATACGACTGGCACACTTCGAACACGGATACGTTCCGGCCACCGGTGCCCGCTAGCATGCGCGCCCATGAATGACGACCTGCGCAACATTGTCCTCGGTGTGGTGGCCGCCGGCATCAGCGCCGCGCTCGGCTGGCTGGCCCGCACCTATCTCTGGCGGCGGAAGCTCCGCCGCCAGCAGGCCTTCTTCGGACTTCCGGAGAACTCGGAGTCGCTGCTGGTCGTCAACCGCGATCCGGCCACCTCCGAGCCGGCGGTGCACCGGTTCGACGTGTTCGCGCTGCTGGAGCTGGCCGCGCTGATCAAGGACTGCGGTGCGAATCTCCAGATGGTGACGCAGGACAACGTCCAGCAGGGCTTCGGGGAGCGTACGGAGTTCTGTGTCGGCGGGCCAGGTTCGAACCGCCGGATGCTCGCCCACATGTCGGCGATGCTGCCCGGTATACGCGTCAACGTCGATCCGGAGCCGGGCCCGGACCGCGGCGCCTTCCAGATCGGCACCGAGCGCTACCGGCTGGATCCGGGCATCACGGAGCATGTGCTGCTCGCCCGGCTGACGGCGGGCCAGCGCCCCGACGCCCGCCCGGTGTTCCTGTTCTGCGGGCAGCGCGCGATCACCAACCAGGCCGCCACCCGCTACCTCGCCCGCAACCACGAACGGCTCGCCCGCAAACACGGCAACAGTTCCTTCGTCCTCCTGCTGAAGGTCGTCAACTCGCAGGCGTACGGCCCGGACGTCGTCGAACTGGTCGCGGACGTCACCCGTGCCGCACAGGCACCGCTGCCACCGGCGGCGACCGAGACCGCGCGCTCCTCCCACCGCGCGTCCTGAGTACCTGCACACTTCAACAATCTTTACCGGCACGTAACTTACCGGCGGGTTACTTCCGGTAAGGCGTCGCGGTTACCGTCTGGTCACTTTGCACTGACACGAGTGAGGAGAGACCGATGGGACACGGTCGTCGTACCACCGCTCCACGCACCACCGCCGCGGCCGCCGCCGCGGCCGCCCTGATCGCCGGTACCGTCGTCGGCCTGGCTCCGGCGGCCCAGGCCGCCGGCTCCGTCCGCTTCGTCGACATCACCGGCGACGGCGGCACGGTCCTGAAGGCGAACGTCGTCACGCCCACGGGCCCCGACGCCACGCACCACCACCCGCTCATCGTGCTGCCCACGAGCTGGTCGTTCCCCCAGGTCGAGTATCTGGCCCAGGCCCAGAAGCTCGCGGACTCCGGTTACATCGTGCTCAGTTACAACGTGCGCGGGTTCTGGCAGTCGGGCGGGCAGATAGAAGTGGCCGGTCCGCCGGACGTGGCGGACGCGTCCCGGGTCATCGACTGGGCCCTCGCCAACACGGCTGCCGATCCACGGCACATCGGGATCGCGGGGGTGTCGTACGGCGCCGGGATCAGCCTGCTGGCCGCCGCGCACGACAAGCGGATCACCGCGGTCGGCGCGCTCAGCGGCTGGGCGGACCTGATCGACTCGATCTACTCGGGGCGCACCCAGCACGTCGAGGCGGCGGCCCTGCTGGACGGCACGGCGACTCTCACCGGCCGCGAGAGCCCCGAGGCCGCGCAGGTCTTCAAGGACTTCTACGCCTCGAACATGGACCGGGAACAGGCCATGATCAAATGGGGGGCGAAACGTTCCGTCGCGACCTATGTCGACCAGCTGAACAAGAACGGCGCGGCCGTCTTCATGGCCAACGCCTGGAGCGACAGTATCTTCCCGGCCAACCAGTACGCCGACTTCTACGGGAAACTGACGGTCCCGAAGCGCCTGGAGCTGCGGCCCGGTGACCACGCCACCGCCGAACTGACCGGCCTGCTCGGGCTGCCCAACGACGTGTGGACCGACACCGAGCGCTGGTTCGACCACTACCTCAAGGGCGCGGACAACGGCATCGACCGCGAGCAGCCGGTCCAGCTCGAGTCCCGTACCGACGGCGGCTACGAGGGGTACCCGGACTGGAAGTCGGTGGGCGCCGTCCGCCACAGGCTCGACCTCGCCGGCTCCACCACGATCCACGCGAACGTCGACTCGGGCGCGGACGGCGGGGTGGTGCTGCTCTCCGGACTCCTCGACCAGGTCGCCAAGTTGCCCCCGGTCGCCTCCATCCCGCTGCTGCCCCGCCGTTGGGCCGCGGTCTGGCAGTCCGAGCGGTACGGCAGTGTGCAACGGGTGCGCGGCACCGCCCGGTTGCACACCACCCTGACCCCGACCAAGGAGAGCGGCACCCTCGTCGCCTACCTCTACGACGTGGGCCCGCTCGGCCTCGGCAAGCTGGTCAGCAACGCGCCGTACACGTGGTACGACCGGACGCCCGGCAAGGCGTTCGACGTGGACCTGGACCTGTTCTCCACGGCCTACGACGTCCCGGCCGGCCACCGGCTGGCGCTGGTGATCGACACGGTGGACCCGCTCTACATCGAGCACAACCCGTCCGGCGCGCAGCTGACCTTCTCCTCGCCGGTGAACGACCCGTCGTACGTGTCCGTTCCGCTGCGCGAGCAGTGATCTCCGGCTGCCGCCGGCCGGGCCTGGCCCTGGCTGCCGCTCCCGTCCACCCGGCCGGCGAACCACGAGAGCAACAGGTACATCCAAGTGCGATCGGCGAGATCACCATCACCACAGGGATGAACGGCACATCGTAGTCGAGGTTCGGCGCGGTCCGTTTCCCGGCATGGAGGAACTCCTCGTGGGTGGCGGGGGCGTGGACGGTGGGTTCGACGGCGCAAACTATCCGGCCGCGAGCGGTCCCTCGGTGCGACACGCGCCGCTCCCGCATAAGCCGTATTTACGCCGTGCTTATGCGGGGCTCGCGGCCGGGTGCCCTGGCCCGGCCGTCGATCAGGCCTCGGCGACCTCCGCGTACAGCTGCGAGAGC
>NZ_JBEYFC010000717.1:0-3692 GCF_040634175.1 Streptomyces sp. NPDC007162 | reverse complement strand
GTTCGTCGCCCTCGCGGGCCAGGTCGAGGGCGAGGGTGAAGACCTTGGTGATGGACTGCGTGGAGAACGGCTGCCGCCAGTCGCCTCTACGACGCCCATGCCATCAGCGAGACGACGCGTCGCCGGTTGCAGCGGTGGCTGGATCTGGAAGAGGCGCGGTTGTCGGACGCGTAGCGCTCCGCGACGGCATCGGCTGGTGGACGCTGCCGGGAAAAAAGTCGGGGCCGCTGTCGATCCGGCCGCGTCCCGTTCGACGTCATGGTGTGCGGCGCCGCGCCGCACGGTGACGCGACTCGACCTGACGAGGGAACCCGTGGATCAACTGCTGAAAGTCATGAACTTCAACGTCTCGAGTGACGCTATCGGTGCCGGTGAGCACCAGAGTCTCGAGCGGCCGTTCGGGCTCGACCGCCCCGAGCGGCTGTTCGCCTGGGCCGGAGCCACGGCGAGCTGGCCGATGCGCACGGATCCGGGCGGGAGCCGGGGCCTCGACGACTACTTCACGCGGGACTTCGCACGCAACATCGGTGCCGAGATCATGGGTCGCAACAAGTTCGGGCCCCAGCGCGGTCCCTGGCAGGACCATGAGTGGCACGGCTGGTGGGGGGACGAGCCCCCGTTTCGCACACCGGTGTTCGTCATGACCCACCACGAGCGTCCGTCGTTCACGCTCTCCGACACCACGTTCCACTTCGTCGACGGCGACCCGGCCACCGTCCTCAAGCGCGCGCGGGAAGCGGCGCAGGGCATGGACGTCCGGCTCGGCGGTGGGGTCACCACCGTCCGGCAGTTCCTCGACGCCGACCTCGTCGACACCATGCATGTGGCGGTCTCACCGGTCAGGCTCGGGTCCGGACTACGGCTGTGGGAGTCCCCCGACGAGCTGCTCGACCGGTTCCATCTGGAGCTCGTGCCCAGCCCGAGCGGCGTGACGCACCACCTGTTCTGGCGAAGGTGACGCCAGGGCCCTATCCGGGGCGGCCGTCGGAGAGCCACCGGGCGAGGCCGCGCAGGCCGACCGCCCACCGCCCGAGGTCGGTGACCTCGGCGTGCTCGGTGACGACGGTGAGCAACTCGGCCACGGCCTCGTCCGGCCGCCGGGCGTCGTTGAGGGTCAGGGCGCGGAAGACGCGTACGGAGTCGGAGTCGGGGAACGCCCCACGGGCGCGGTCGAGCACCGCCAGCGACTCGTCCAGTTCGCCCAGCCACCTCAGGGTGCTGGCGTACTGGCACAGGCACCGGCGCAGGACGTCACCGTCGAGGCCGAGGGCGAGCGCCCGCTCGTAGTAGCCGCGCGCGGTCTCCTCCTGTCCCGCGGTGTCGTAGGCGCCGCCCACCTCGTACAGGAGCACGGGGTGGTCGGGGTGCTCGGCGAGCAGCGCCTGGAAGTAGGCGATCGTCGGCGCCATGTTCGCCCGGTCGCGCCGGTCGTGGCCAGCCTGGATCGCCTCGGCCAGTTCGGGTGTCACGTCGGTCGTCACTGCTGCGCCCCCACGCGTACGAGTCTGAAGATCGACTCACCCTAGCGGGGCCCCGCCCGCGGTGACCGTCACCGCCGTCGTCGCCGTCGCCGGGTCAGTGCGCCACCCGGTAGCGGTGCTCGGGGCGTCCGGTGGCTCCGTAGCGCAGTTCGAGGCGGACCATGCCCTCCTTGACCAGGTAGGAGAGATAGCGCTGGGCCGTGGCGCGGGAGACGCCGGTGCGTTCGGCTGCTTCCGCGGCCGACAGGGCGTCGTGCGCGGCGCGCAGGGTCTGGTGCAGCAGGGCGAGAGTCGGCGCGGAGTGGCCCTTGGCGGGGACGCGGGGCACGGCGGGCGGCCGGGCCGCGCTGAACAGGGCGTCCACATCGGCCTGGTCGGTCTCCGGCACCGCCCCGAGGGCGTCCATACGGTGCTGGAGCTCGCGGTAGGCGGTGAGCCGTTCGGCGAGGTCGGGCGCACCGAAGGGCTTGACCAGGTAGCCGACGGCGCCGAGTTTCATCGCGGTCCGCACCGAGGTGATGTCCCGGTCGGCGGTGATCATGATGGCGTCGGGGCGGTTCCCGCCCTCGTCCCCGTTCAGCCGGCGCAGCACGTCGAGTCCGCTGCCGTCCGGCAGGAAGATGTCGAGGAGCAGCAGGTCCGGGCGGAGGTCGTGCACCGCGTCCAGCGCCGCGCCCACGGTCGCCGCCTGGCCCACCACCTCGAAGCCCTTGACGCGGGACGCGTAGTCGCAGTGGATGCGGCTGACCCGGAAGTCGTCGTCCACCACCAGGGTCCGGATCACCAGCGGTCACCTCCCGTGCGGCCGACCGGCACCGGCCGAGCCGTCGTGAAGAGGGCGTCCGGTGGAGCCGGGGCGATGCCGGGCCCGGGCAACGTCACGGTGAAGACCGCACCCGGCCCCTCGCTGACCGTGATCGTGCCGCCGTGCCGCTGCACCAGCCGGTGGACGAGCGCGAGTCCGAGGCCGCGCCGCGCGGTGCCCCGGTCGGGGCGGGTCGACCAGCCGTCCTCGAAGATCGACTCGGTGGCGCCCGGCGGGATGCCCGGCCCGGTGTCGGCCACCTCCACCCGTACCACGTCGACGGCCTCGATCAAGGACAGCCGCACCTCCGGACCACCCGGCCGAGCCGGGGCGGACGCGGACGCGTCGATCGCGTTGTCCAGCAGGTTGCCGACGATGGTCAGCAGCCGGCGCAGATGCGGCGGGTCCTCGCCGAGGGCGGAGTCGTCGCTGAGGACGATCCGCACCCCGCGTTCCGCGGCCACCGTGATCTTGGCGACGAGCAGGCCCACGAGCAGCGGGTTGCCGATGCGTTCCCGTACGGATTCGGCCAGCGCCTGCTCGGCGCCGGCCGTCTCGACGGCGAACTCGTAGGCGGCGTCGTGGTCGCCGATGTCCAGCAGCCCGGCCATCGTGTGCATCCGGTTGGTGAACTCGTGCTGCTGGGCGCGCAGCGCGTCGGTGAGCCCGCGCACGGAATCCAGTTCGCGCAGCAGCCCGATGAGCTCGGTGCGGTCGCGCACGGTGACCACGGCGCCCAGTTCACGGCCGTGCAGGGCCACCGGCATCCGGTTGACGACCAGGCAGTGGTCGTCGGTCAGCACACTGATGTCGCTGCCCGCCACGGTGCCGTCCAGGGCGCGGCGCAGCCGCCCGTCCGGCAGTACCTCCGCCAGCGTGCTGCCGAGCGCGGTGCCCAGGCCGAGCAGGTCGCGGGCCTCGTCGTTGACCACCGTGATCCGGCCGTCGGGATCGAGGGCGACGACTCCCTCGCGGATGCCGTGCAGCATCGCCTCGCGGTCCTGGAGCAGCCCGGCGATCTCCTCCAGTTCCAGCCCGAACGTCGTCCGCTTGAGCCGCCTGGCCAGCAGGAGCGCGGCCGTCGAGCCGAGCGCCACGGCGATGGCGCTGTACAGGCCGAAGGTGGGCAGCTCGCGCCACAGCTCGCCCAGCACATGGTGCTCGGTGATGCCCGCGGACACCTCTCCGACCAGCTTGCCGTCGGGCCCGTACAGCGGGGCCTTCCCGTTGGCCGAGCGTCCGAGCCCGCCCGGGTCGGTGCCGACGTGCGGGCGGCCGTCCAGGACCACGATGGGATCACCCGTCGCCACGCCGATCAGCGCCGGGTCGCGTTCTCGTGCGGCTTGACCGTGACCCACAGCTCGGCGTACGGGTCGGTGGCGGTGATCACACGGACGTTCTCGACC
>NZ_JBEYFC010000716.1:0-3698 GCF_040634175.1 Streptomyces sp. NPDC007162 | reverse complement strand
GGTCAACCCCTCCTCCGGCGCCTACGGGCTCGTCCAGGCGCTGCCCGGCTCCAAGATGGCCTCCGTCGCCGCCGACTGGCAGACCAACCCGGCCACCCAGATCAAGTGGGGCCTGAACTACATGAACACCGCCTACGGCAGCCCCTGCCAGGCCTGGGCGTTCTGGCAGGTCCACCACGCCTACTGACCGGCACCCCCGGGCCGGGGCAGGGCCGTGGCCTCCCAGAGCACGTGCAGGGTGGCCGGCTTGCGGAACACCAGGCCGTGCGGCGCGGCGGGCCGTCGCGGGTCGAGCCGGAGGCCGGGGAGGCGTTCGAGGAGGCGCTGGAGGGCGATACGGGTCTCCAGGCGGGCCAGGTGGGCGGCGAGGCAGTGGTGCGGGCCGTGGGCGAAGGCCAGTTGGAGACGGGCCTCGGCACGGCGGACGTCGAAACGGTCCGGGTCGGAGAAGACCGCGGGATCACGGTTGGCGCCCGTCAGCGAGACGCTGACCAGGTCGCCGCGGCGGACGGCGGCCGGTCCCACGACGGTGTCGCGGGTGGCGTAGCGGTCCACCACCGCCGCGCCGGGCTCAAGGCGCAGCGACTCCTCGACGGCTCCGTCCAGCAGTCCGAAGTCCGCTCGCACCAGGCCGAGCTGGTCGGGGTTCTGGAGCAGGTGGAGCAGCGCGTTGGTGATCATCGCCTCGGTCGTCTCGATGCCGCCGAACATCAGGACCGCCGCGTTGGACGCCACTTCGGGCAGGTCAAGCCGTTCGGCGGCGGCGACCAGGAGCGAGGAGGCGTGCCGGTCGGCGACCGTGGCCTCGACCGCGGCCCGCAGCTGTGCGTACGCGGCAGGCCCGGCCGGGCCTGCCGCCAGGCCCGCAGTGATGTCCGAGACCGACCGCACGATGGCGTCGTACCAGGACAGGACCGTGTCGGTGGTCGTCCCGACCAGTCCGAGGGCCTCGGTGACGACGGCCACGGCGAGCGGGCCGGCGAAGGCACGGCGCAGTTCGGCGGTGCCCGCCGCCTCCAGTCCGGCGAGGAGACGGTCGGTCTCCCGTTCTATGAACCCGGCGAACCCGTCGTGCACCCTGCGGGGCCGGAAGGGGGCCGCGAACGGGTCCCGGTGGCGGGCGTGCGCCGCTCCGTCCAGGGACAGCATGCTCGGCCCGACGACCTGGGCGGTGGTGAAACGGGGGTCGTCGACGGTGAAGGTGGCGGAGTCCCGCATCACGTCGAGCGCGAGGTCGCGGCGGGTGACCAGCCAGCCGTTCAGCTCGGGCAGCCACGACACCGGCTCGTGGGTACGCAGCAGGGCCAGGCGCGGGTGCGGATCCCGGGCGAGTTCGGCGAGCGTGGTCGAGGCGCCGAGAGGGAACGCGGCACGGGTGCTCGGCGCGGCGTCCGGCCCGGACGAGGGAAAACCGTTCACGCGCCATCGTAACCACGGCACTTCGCCCGTCGGGTGACCGGCCTGCCCCCGCCCCTGCGCCACCGACGGCGCCGGGGCGGGGTGGCCTTCGGCGTGCCGCCGTGGTCAGGGGTTCTCGGGGGTGCCGTCCTCGATCGACACGGTCACCGGTGTGCCGGTCTCGATCGTGCGGCTGACGGTGCACAGGCGGTCGTGGGAGACGGCGATCGCACGGGGCAGGATGGCGCGGGCGCGGTCGCCCGCGGCTCCCTCGGGGAAGGCGACGTGGAAACCGACGGCGAGGTCGGTCATGCGGTTGCCGTCCCCGTCACCGACCTTGTGGCCGCTGACGGTGACCGTGAAGACGGTCGGTTCCGTGTGGCGGCTGGTGGAGACGTCGACGTCGGCCGCCGTACAGCCGCCGATCGCGGCGAGCAGCAGTTCCACCGGGGTGAACTCCGTGCCGTCGCCGGTGCCGAAGGCGATCGTGCCGCCGCGCGCGTTCGTCGCGGTGTAGCGACCGGTGGCGGTGCGCTCGACCGTCACGCGCCGCAGGGATTCTTCGCTCATGCCGAGAAACCTAGGTCAGCCTCGCCGTCAACGCAGGATGTTGACGGCCCGTGCCACCACCAGGACCACCGTCACCAGGGAGACCGAGGACTGGAGCATCATCAGCATCTTGGCCCAGCGCGACAACGGCATCACGTCGGTCGGGCTGAAGGCCGTGGAATTGGTGAAGGACAGGTACAGGTAGTCCAGGAAAGCCGGTTCCCAGTCCGCGGGCGCGGTCTCGGGGCTCTGCATCTGCACGAAAAGGAAGTCCGCGTACTGCTGCCGGCCGCGGACCCGCGCCATCGGTCCACCCCGGTCCCACTCCCAGTACCAGAGCGCGAACACGATCACGTTCGTCAGCCAGATACCGCCCCCCGTCAGCAGCAGGGGACCGGCCTCCTTGCCCTCGGTGCCGTTCACGAGACCCAGGACCAGCCGGACGGCCGCCCAGCCGTTGGCTAGGCTGATCAGGCCCATCAGGGCCAGTCCCACCAGGCGCAGCCAGCGGGTACGGGGCTCCACCCGACGCGGGTTGCCGGCGATCAGGCCGGCCAGCAGCACGAACTCCAGCACCGGCAGGACCCAGTACGGCTGGAAGGCCAGGCGGTGCGGCAGCATCAGCTGGAGCACCACGGCGAGAAGGATGACGGCGGTCACGGCCCACCGGGGCTCGCCCTGGGTCGCCCTGCGCCACGCGGGCACGACGTCGCGCCCGCCGTCCTCCAGCCGCCGCTCGATCCTGGCCAGCCGGTTCTCGGCATCGCTCATACGGTCGTTCATGCCGTTCATTCTCCCAAAGCGGCTTCCCGGCGGGCCGGTTGTGTTTTCGGTAAGGGAATTTCATCGGACGCTCAACTTGCCTCCTGAATGGCGGAACCGCGGCCGCCGTATTCCCGTGAGAACCGCGCTGAACCGAATGAGACAAGGAGAAAAAGCCATGTCCTTCGCGAAGATCACGCTGGCCAAGAAGGCCAAGAAGAAGGAAGTGGGGTGTGCCGCCAAGGAGGCGCACCACAAGCACCACCACAAGAAGCACCACCGCAAGCACAAGAAGCACGCCAAGTAACGCGACCGCCGGACGGCACCGGGGCCGGGCCGCCTTCCCCCGGGAAGGCGGGCGGTCCCGGTGCCGTCCACGGAGTCAGGGAGTACCGGCCGGTCATGGCTGACGCCACACTGTTCGACCTGTCCGCCCCCGCCCGCCCCGCCGCTCCCGCGGCCGCCCCGGTGCGCACGCGCCACGCCCGGCTCTCACCGTGGGCGGCGTTCCGTGCGTTCTGGCCCCTGGTCAGCGGCAACCGCGCCGCCGTACTGGTGTCGGCGCTGCTCCTGATCGTGTCGGCGGGGTGCGACGCGGGTGCGATCGGTATCGCCGGGCAGCTCACCGACGACGTGCTGACGCCCGGCGACCTCGGTGCCTTCTGGGACCCCGCGATCCTGTGGCTGGCGCTCGCCGCGGCGGGGGCCGTCGCCTCCGCGGCCGGCGGCTGTCTGGCGGGGTGGACCAGCGAGCACTTCCTCCTCGGCCTGCGGGACCGGGTCTTCCGGCATCTCCAGCAGTTGCCGCCCGACACCCTGGCCCGCTACGGCACCGGCGACCTCGTCTCCCGTCTGACCGGCGACGTCGAGGCGGTCGAGACGCTGGTGGCGTCCGCGCCCGTGGAACTGCTCACCTCAGCGGTCAGTGCCCTCGTCTTCGCCGCCGCCGCCCTGCGTACCAGCTGGCGGCTGGCCCTGATCACGTTCGC
>NZ_JBEYFC010000715.1:0-3698 GCF_040634175.1 Streptomyces sp. NPDC007162 | reverse complement strand
TCGCGGCCTGCTCGATCGCCTGGATCAAGGGCACCGGCGCCACCGAGGAATCGCTCGACCGACTACGGGCGCTCGTCGCCGACGGATACCGCGAGCCGGACGACCGCGGCTAGTGCTCTGACCGCCTAGGTTCGCCGGGTTGGTGGTTACAGCGGTTGGATGTGCGGTGACGTCCGTCCGACCGCTGGAGGTGTGGTGGCTGAGCCTGTCCGTGTGCGCAGGTTGACCGACCCGGCGGGAACCGGGTCCCGGTGATCGCGAAGCTGGTCCAGGCCGACGAGGACACTGTCCCGGACGTGATCCACCGGTTCAACGAGATCGGTCTGGCCTGCTTGAACCCTCGGTGGGCGGGAGGCCGTCCCCGCCTTCTCAGTCCTGACGACGAGGACTTCGTCGTTCAGACGGCCACCACCCGCCCGACCAGGCTCGGCCAGCCGTTCACCCGCTGGTCCATTCGCAAACTCGCCGCCCACCTGCGGAAAGTGCACGGCCGCGTGATCAGGATCGGCCGTGAGGCGTTACGGTGTCTGCTCGCCCGCCGCGGCATCACCTTCCAGCGCACCAAGACCTGGAAGGAGTCTCCGGACCCGGACCGCGACACCAAGCTCGACCGCATCGAACACGTGCTGGAGCGGTTCGCGGACCGGGTGTTCGCGTTCGACGAGTTCGGCCCGCTCGGCATCCGGCCCACGGGCGGATCGTGCTGGGCCGAGCAGAGCCGGCCCGAGCGGCATCCCGCGACCTACCACCGCACCCACGGCGTCAGGTACTTCCACGGTTGCTACTCGGTCGGTGACGACACCCTCTGGGGCGTCAACCGGCGGAAGAAGGGCGCCGGGAACACCCTGGCCGCGCTCAGGTCGATCCACGCGGCACGCCCCGACGGCGCTCCGCTCTACGTGATCCTGGACAACCTGTCCGCGCTCAAGGACGACACCATCAGAAACTGGGCGAAGAAGAACCGGGTCGAGCTGTGCTTCACCCCGACCTACTCGTCCTGGGCCAACCCGATCGAGGCCCACTTCGGGCCGCTGCGACAGTTCACCGTCGCCAACTCCAACCACCGCGTCCAGACCAGAGCCCTGCATGCCTACCTACGCTGGCGGAACAAGAACGCTCGGCACCCCGACGTGTTGGCCGCCCAACGCAAGGAGCGCGCCCGCATCCGCAGCGAGAAGGGCATCCGCTGGGGCGGACGCCCCCTCGACTCGACGGCCTGATCAATCCGATGCGATGAAGTCGAACCAAGTATCAGGCCGACATCAGGGGCGGGACTGGCCTCGTGATAGCGGCAGCCGGCAGCAGAACGTCAGGTTCGGCGCCTGGATCCTCGGCGATGACGAGGCCGGTCGCGTCGATGTCGAAGCCGTTCGGCCAGATGGTCAGGTCGCTCGCCAGCGCGCCTTCGAGTCTCGCGTGCCGCAGGTCGGCGCCGCCGAGGTCGCAGCCCCGCAGATCGGCCAATCGTAGATCCGCACGGACGAACACCGCCCCATGGGCCCGAGCCTTGCGCAGGTTCGCCTCCCTGAGGTCCGCACCGGAGAAGTCCGCCTCCCGCAGGTCGGCCTTGACCAGGCGCGCCCCGCGCAGATCGGCGTCGAGACACCGAACCTGATGGAGTATCGACGTCCCGAGTTCGACATGCCGCAGGTTGGCCTCGATCAGTGACGCCCCGCTCAGGTTCACCTGATACACACTCGCCGCTTCCAAACACGTGGCGTCGAGGTTGACGCCGTTCAGCCACAGCCCGTCACAGTCGGCTCGACGAAGGTCGGTAAAGCTGACGTTGACCCACCCCGGGCTGCGTTCCTGGCCAAGCACCCCGAGGCAGGTGAGCGCCACCTGAGCATCGGCGGCACGGGTCTCCAGCGGGCGCACTGAGTTGATCGACACGTCCGCCGCCGCAACGCCCGGCTCCTGCGGCGGCCACGGTAGATGCGTCCGAAGGTACGCCGCCATGATCGAGACGACCGCCTCGTGGTCGCGGGCGGAATGGTCCGCGATCCGCCACAATGCGTAGAGGCCGCCGATCCGCACGTCCAGCTTGTCACTGCCGAGCTGTTCCACGGCCCGGCTGAAGCGATCGGTGACCTGGCCCTCCCGAGTGGCGTTCAGCCCGTCCTGACTGACACGCAACTGCCGCCAGGTGGCGTAGGCACCGAACAGGACGACTGCGCCACCGACCGCCTGCAGGAGCGTGGTGCGCACATTGTTCACCGCGTTCATCCGGTCCGCCGCAGCGAGGTGGGCACCGGCGAGATCATGCTCCACCACCATGCCCGGAAGGACCAGGAGCACGACGAACAGCACAGCCAGCGCGGCCACCACGACCGACGCCATGGCGACCGCGCGAGTCGCACGCCAGCGGCTATGAACAGATCCCCCCATAGCCATCGGATCCTAGTAGGGCTTGGTCAGGTCCGTAACGGTGTGGGTATGTCGCGGTGGCAGGTGGGACAGGAGCCGGCCCAGGTGGCGAGAAGGGTCTGGAGTTCTCGGAGGACTTGGTAGAGGCTCAGACCTGCGCCACGTCTTTTGGGTCTCGTGCCAGTCGTTGCAGCGTGCAGAAGGCATGGGCGGCTGATACGAGGGTGACGTGGTGGTGCCAGCCGCCCCAGGTGCGGCCTTCGAAGTGGGCCAGGCCCAGGGCCTGTTTCATCTCGCGGTAGTCATGCTCGATGCGCCAGCGGAGCTTGACCAGCCGGACCAGGGTCGCCAGCGGTATGCCGGAGGGCAGGCTGGAGAGCAGGAACTGCACGGGTTCGGGTTCGGTGGCCGGCCATTCGGCCAGCAGCCAGCGTTCGGGCAGTTCAGGACTGTCGGTGGCCTGGCGGACGCCGCGTCCGGCCGGGCGGATACGCAGAGCCACGAACCGCGAGTAGATGCGTTTGAAAGCCGCTGATTCCTCTGCCCGCGCGGGAGCCTTCTCGCCAGGACACCGGTCTCGCAGCTCCCGGACTTCGGCCATCTCCTCAGGAGTCACACCAGCTCAACAACACCCACGAGCAAACAGACACGCCACTCACGAGTGAAGCCGACCAAGCCCTACTAGGTCAGTCACACCCCGCCCGGTTCACGCAGGCTGAAGGCCCCTCATCAGGGCCGGAGGACACAGATTCCACTTCACCGAGGTCCTGCGGCGTGAGGTCGCGGTCGGGGGCCTCGTCGTCGCCGGGTCCCTCTGCCTCTCTTCGGGCCTTGCGCCGGTCGTTGAGAAGCGAAAAGACGACTGCGGCGAAATAGAGCCCCCAGATCGGCGCGGCCAGTGCCAGCATGGTCAACGGATCCGTGCTCGGCGTCGCCGCAGCCGAAAAGACCGTGATCCCCATGACCGTGCCGCGCCACCGGCCGAGCATCCGCCGGCCGGACAGCACTCCGGTGAGGTTCAGCATCACCAACAGCAGCGGCATCTCGAAGGAGAGACCGAAGACGACCACCATACGGGTGACGAGGTCGAGCAAGTCGTCCAGCGGCAGCAGGTTGTCCACCCCGTCCGGGGTGAGGTCGATCAACACCTTCGCGGTCGTGGGCAGCACCTCGTAGGCGAAGACGGCGCCGCCGAAGAACAGCGGGACGCCCACGCCGACGAATGCGTAGGCGTATCTCCGCTCGTGCTTGTGCAGGCCAGGGGCGACGAAAGCCCACAGCTGGTACAGCCATACCGGCGAGGCCAGCACGACACCGGCCATCAGAGACAC
>NZ_JBEYFC010000714.1:0-3702 GCF_040634175.1 Streptomyces sp. NPDC007162 | reverse complement strand
GTCCCGGCGCAGTCCGGCCACGCGACGGCGCCGGTCGGTTTCGGGCAGCCCGACCGTACGGGGGCTGAGCTCGGCCCGACAGGCCTTCAGGAATTGACCCAACTCCTTACGGTGCACGCTGCTGTTCATACTGGCCAGTGTGCGCTGTCCGCCACTCGGCTGGGTAGGAAGGTTTTGTCCCTGGATACATCTCTCCGGGGGTGGAATTCTCCTCTGTACGGGCCATGCGGGCGGCCACAGGGTGAAAGACCGATAATTGTTTTTCACAGGCCGTCGGCGCTTCTGTACACCTCTTTGACCATCGTCGACGAATCCGTCACGTCCGAGTGACACCGCAGCAGGAGAAAAGTCATGCGCGCAACCGTGATCCACGCCCCCGGTGACATCCGGGTGGAGGACGCCCCCGAGCCCAAGATCCTCAAGCCGACGGACGCGATCATCCGCACGGTCGCCACCTGTGTGTGCGGCTCGGACCTGTGGCCCTACCGCGGCCTGGAGCCGGTCGGTGATCCGCACCCGATGGGGCACGAGTACGTCGGCATCGTCGAGGAAGTCGGCAGCGAGGTCTCCAACGTCAAGCCGGGCCAGTTCGTGGTCGGTTCCTTCGCCACCTCGGACAACACCTGCGCGAACTGCCAGAAGGGCTGGCAGTCCTCCTGCCTGAACCGCGAGTTCATGGGCACCTGCCAGGCCGAGTACGTACGCATTCCCAACGCCCACGGCACCCTGGTGGCCACCGACGAGCACCCCTCCGACGAGCTGGTGCCGAGCCTGCTGGCCGTGTCCGACGTGATGGGCACCGGCTGGTGGGCGGCGCTGGCCGCCGAGGTCAAGCCGGGCTCGACGGCCGTCGTGGTCGGTGACGGGGCGGTGGGCCTGTGCGGTGTCATCGCCGCGAAGGAACTCGGCGCGGAGCGGATCATCGCCATGTCGCGGCACCAGTCCCGGCAGAAGCTCGCCCTCGAGTTCGGCGCCACCGACATCGTCAGCGAGCGCGGCGAGGATGGCGTCGCCCGGATCAAGGACCTGACGAACGGCATCGGCGCCGACTCGGTCCTGGAGTGCGTCGGCACCGCCGAGGCCATGCGGCAGGCCCTGCACGCCACCCGCCCCGGCGGCAACGTCGGCTTCGTCGGCATCCCGCACGAGGTGGCCGTGGACGGCCTGGAGCTGTTCTTCTCCCAGGTCGGCCTGCGCGGCGGCCCGGCCCCGGTGCGCCGCTACATGCCGGAGCTGATCGACCTGGTGCTGTCCGGTCACATCGACCCGGGCAAGGTCTTCGACCTCACCCTGCCGCTGGAGCAGGTCGCCGAGGGCTACAAGGCGATGGACGAACGCCGCGCCATCAAGGCCCTCCTCACGCCCTGACCCGATCGCCTCGTGGGCGTGAGCTGCGCCGGCCGCGCTCCCGCCCGCGAGGGCTCACCCGCCGCACGGTCGTGAAGGAGGCAAACCCATGACGAGCTGGACGAACGACGAACTGACCCGGATCGAGCACGCCGAGGAACTTCGGATGGCCCCCGGGCACAGTGACGGTACGCCGCGCACGCCCGTGCCGATCTGGGTCGTCCGCGACGGCGACGACCTCTACGTCCGCTCCTTCCGCGGCAGCGCCGGAGCCTGGTACCGAGCGGCCCGGGCCAGCCACGAGGGCCGTATCCGCTCCGGCGGCGTCGACAAGGACGTCACTCTCGTCGAGGTCACCGACCGCGGCGTCAACGACCGCATCGACACCGCCTACCGCACCAAGTACGGCCGCTATGGCGCGCGTTACATCGACCCCATGGTGGCCTCGCGTGCAACGACCCTGAAGCTCGTACCCCGCTGAACAACAGCTCTTTTCCCCCTCCAGGAGAAGCACCTTGCTCGGTCTCGAACTCGTCGTGGTCCTGGGCGTGGCCGTGCTGGTGGGCAACGTCGTGGGACAGCGCCTGGGCATCGCCCCGCCCGTCGTCCTGCTCGTGACAGGCGTGCTCCTGGGCTTCGTCCCGGCGGTATGGGAGGCACAACTGCCCCCGGACGTCGTGCTGTTGCTCTTCCTTCCGGTGCTGCTGTACTGGGAGAGCCTGACCACCTCCCTGCGGGAGATCCGCACCAACCTGCGCGGCATCCTGCAGCTGAGCACCGTCCTCGTCATCCTCACCGCATGGGCCGTCGCGGCGGCCGGGCACGCCCTCGGCCTGCCCTGGGGGCCGGCGTGGGTGCTCGGCGCGGCCATGGCGCCCACGGACGCGACGGCGGTCGGCGTCCTCGCCCGCCTTCCGTGGTTCCGCTGCCCGCGTCGGGCAGCACCAGGCGGACCGTCGTGACGCCGTCCGCCTTGAGGATGTCCAACGTCTCGCCGAGACGCCTCCACAGCGCGAGCGGCGCCTCGCCTTCCACACCGACCACCGCGGTCGCAATCGGCAGGCCGGAGTCCCCTGCGACCAGCGTCCGGGCGAGTTCCGCCACCTCCTCGGGTCCCGGCGAGGACGCCGGGGAGGTGCGGATCAGCAGCAGCCCGTCCCGCTGTTCCACGAAAACGGGCGTCTCGTCCTCGCCGGTCGCGGCCGGCTCACCGCCCGCGGCCGTCCCGCCCCGGGTACGGCGGGAGAAGGCCATGCCCCATCGCGTCATGCTCTACCTCCGGTGACGGGCTCCGACGGCTCACCTGAAGCGGACCGGAATGCGCCCCTCGTTCGACGGGTCGACCTCGTATCTGACGTAGAGCTTCTTCAACTGCGGCTGACCGAGCATCGCCAGAACGCGGGCCTTGAGCTGTCCTCGGCCCTTTCCGGGGATGATCTCCACCAGATCGGCCTCGGTCGCCGCCGCCCTGAAGATGATCTGACGGACCGCCCGGTCGATGTCCCGTTCGTTCCTGAACAGCGGATGCAGGTCCAGCGTGAGCGTCATCGGCTTCACGGCTCCCGTCGGTACGTCCAGGCTGGGGAGACCGCAGTCCTCAGCGCCCGGCCCCAGCCGCGTCTCGCAGCCTAGTCGACGCGCGGCCCACAGCGCCGCGATCTTGTCCGGGCGGGCAGTCTCAGCTGTACGGAAGGACGGAGAGCGCCGGCGCCGGCGCGGATCAGCTCCGCCTCTCCGACGGGACGCCCGCGAGAAAGCTCCCGGGCTCCTCGACCACGACCAGCGGCGCGGTGCCGGCGGGGCCGAAACGGTGCAGGCCTCCGTCCGGTCCGGCGACTACGACGGCGACGCCGAGTTCCCGCGCCACCACGGCCGCGGTCACCCGCGCGACCGGCGCGGCATGCGCGTCGAGCGCGAGGGCGAGCCGGAACTGCTGGGCCACGGGGAGGTGCGAGGCCAGACGGTCTCCACGGCCTCAGGAAGGCCCTTGAGCCCGTGGATCCAAGCGGACCATCACTCGCTGCCGGAGTTGTACGGCACTCCAGACGTCGACATGCCGGCCCGCCGCTGCGGCCATGGGGGGGCAGGCACGAGAACGGATCTGGCGCCCTGTGACTGTTCGCGCTAGTTGGCGGGTGGATGATCCACTTCTGCAGGTCGCCGGGATCCCGTTCATTGTGGTTGGCGGGTTCTGTTCACGCTGGATGGTGGCTGATGGTCTGCAATTGCTCGAGTAGAAGCGCGGCCTGCTCCGCCAAGGAGGGCCGGCGGTCCGCCGCCTGAGCGACGGCCTCCGATGGCCCGCGCTGCCGTGCTCCAGGATGTGTCAGGCGCGTCCGGTGGCGGGCCCATTGC
>NZ_JBEYFC010000713.1:0-3702 GCF_040634175.1 Streptomyces sp. NPDC007162 | reverse complement strand
GTCGGCGCTGACCCTGGTGTCGAAGCACGGCGCGGCCACGGCCAGCGCACTGGCCTCCGCCGAGGGGGTGCGGCCGCAGTCGATGGCCGCCACCCTGGCCGCGCTGGACCAGCAGGGCCTGATCCGGCGCAGCCCCGACCCGACCGACGGCCGCCGCCAGCTGGTCACCCTCACCGAGGCCGGACAGGCCCGGGTCGAGGGCAACCGGCAGGCACGCGACGAGTGGCTGGCCCGCGCCTTCCAGGACCGGTACACCGATGACGAGCGCCGCACCCTGCTCACCGCCATCGAACTGCTCGAACGGCTGTCGCGCCCGTGATACCGAGGCTCACCTCGGGCACCGGCGCGGCCACCCGTCCGGCGTCCGCGGGATTCGACCGGCGGCTGATCGCGCCGATGGTCCTGGGCTCCGTACTGAACCCGATCAACTCCTCGATGATCGCCGTGGCCCTGGTGCCGATCGGCATCGCCTTCGGGGCGCCGCCCGCCGAGACGGTGTGGCTGGTCACCGCGCTGTACCTGGCGACGGCGGTGGGCCAGCCGGTGATCGGACGGCTCGTGGACGTGTACGGGCCGCGCAGGCTGTACCTCGTCGGGACCGGTCTGGTGGGCGTCGCCGGGCTGGCGGGCACGCTGGCGCCCTCGCTGGGCGTGCTGATCGCGGCCCGGGTGCTGCTCGGGTTCGGCACGTCGGCGGCGTACCCGGCGGCGATGCGGCTGACCCGGAGCGAGGCCGAGCGCACCGGCCAGGACAGCCCGGCCGGGGTGCTCACCGCGCTCGCCGTGTCCGGCCAGACGGTGGCCGTGATCGGTCCGACGCTGGGCGGGATACTGATCGGCGCCGGCGGCTGGCACCTGGTGTTCGCCGTCAACGTGCCGCTCTCCGCGGCCTGTCTGGTCCTCGGCGCAGCATGGCTGCCGAAAACCGCGGCCCCTGCACGGCCCCAGCGCATGGACCTGTCCGGCATGACCCTGTTCGCCGTCCTGCTGGTCTCACTGATGCTGTTCCTGATGAGCCCGCGGCCCGACCGCTGGTACCTGCCCGCGCTGGCCGTGGCCGCGACCGCCGCCTTCGCGGCCCGGGAGCTGCGGGTGCCCGACCCGTTCGTCGACCTGCGGGTCCTCGGCGGCAACGTCCCGCTCGTGGTCACCTACGTACGCCAGCTCCTCGCGTACACCACCTCGTACGCCTTCCTGTACGGCTACACGCAGTGGCTGGAGCAGGGCCGCGGGCTCGGTGCCTCCACGGCCGGGCTGGCGCTGCTGCCCCTGTCGGCCGCCGCGCTCGTCACCGCCACGGTCACCGGCCGCCGGGAGGCCGTCCGCGCCAAGCTGGTGGCCGGTTCCGTGCTGCAGATCGCGGGCTGCGCGGCCCTGCTGCTGGTCGGCGCCTCCAGCCCGCTCTGGCTGCTGCTCGCGGTCGGCGCGCTGCTCGGCGTCCCGCAGGGGCTGCTCGGGCTCGCCGCGCAGACCGCGCTGTACCGGCAGGCCGACCCGGAGCGGATCGGCTCCGCCGCCGGCTTGCTGCGCACCTTCATGTACCTCGGCGCGCTCGGGGCCTCCGCCGCCACCGCGGCGTTCTACCCGCACCGCGCCGACACGGGCGGGCTGCACGGCCTGACCCTGTTCATGCTCGCCGGCTCCGCACTGCTGCTGGCGATCACCCTGCCGGACCGCTCGCTGGCCCGGCTCACCCCTGCAACCCCTGGGACCCCCGAAGCCCCAGAAATCCCCCAAGCCCCTCGAAAGGCCTGATCCACCCCATGTCTCTGAGCACTCTCGACCCGCGCACCGCCCTCGTCGTCATCGACCTCCAGCAGGGCATCGTGGGCATGCCCACCCAGCCGCGCTCCGGTGCCGACGTGGTGGCCCGCGCCGCCGAGCTCGCCGCCGCCTTCCGTGCCGAGGACCTGCCCGTGGCCCTGGTCCGGGTCTCCTTCGCGGCCGACTTCGCCGACGCCGTGCCCGGCCGCACCGAGCGCCAGGCGCGCGGCCTCGCCTTCCCCGAGGGCTGGGACGTCGTGGTCGACGCGTTGTCCGGCCACGCCGGCGACATCCTGGTCACCAAGCACAACTGGAGCGCCTTCCACGGCACGGACCTCGACGTGCAGCTGCGCCGCCGGGGCGTCACCCAGATCGTCCTGGCCGGCATCGCCACCAGCATCGGCGTGGAGTCCACCGCCCGCGACGGCTACGCCCACGGCTACCACGTCACGCTCGCCACGGACGCCATGGCCGACGCCGACGGGGAGGCGCACCGCAACAGTGTGGAGCGGATTTTCCCCAGGCTCGGTGAGTCGGGCAGCACGGCGGAGGTCCTGGAACTGCTGGCGAAGACCCACGGCTGACCAGGACATTTGACGCACGGCTGACACTTCACGACCCGGTCTTGACCAGGGGTTGAGACACGCCCAAGGTCTGGACCGGGTTAGCATTCGCCCACGTGTACGTGCCGTCCAGGGAAACGGACGGCTTTATCCAGGGGGCTAGGAAGCCGGATGCCGGTCAAGGTAAGTGTTGTCGTCCCTGTCTACAACCCGGGACCCTATATCGAGGACTGCATCGCCTCGGTGCTGCGGCAGTCGCTGCCGCGCGACGAGTACGAGGTCGTCTTCGTTGACGACGGCTCCAGCGACGAGACCCCTGCCCGGCTGGACGCGCTCGCGGCCGAGCACCCCCACATCCAGGTCATCCACCAGGAGCCCTCCGGCTGGTCCGGCAAGCCGCGCAACGTCGGCATCGCCGCCTCCAAGGGCGAGTTCGTGATGTTCGTCGACAACGACGACTTCCTCGGCGACGAGGCCCTGGAGCGGATGTACGACTACGGTGTCGCCAACGAGGCGGACCTCGTCATCGGCAAGATGGCCGGCAAGGGCCGTCCGGTGCCGGTGGAGCTGTTCCGCCGCAACCACCCGCGGGCCACCGTCGAGAACGCCCCCCTGATGAGCAGCCTGACCCCGCACAAGATGCTGCGCCGGTCCTTCCTGGACCGCATCGGGCTGCGCTTCCCCGAGGGACGGCGGCGCCTCGAGGACCACGTCTTCGTCGCCGAGGCGTACCTGCGCGCGTCGAACATCTCGGTGCTCAGCGACTACGTCTGCTACTACCACATCAAGCGCGAGGACGCCTCCAACGCCGGTTTCCAGCGCTTCGACCCGGTCGGCTACTTCGGCAACCTCCGGGAGGCCCTCGACGTCGTCGAGCGCTACACCGAGCCCGGCGCCAAGCGCGACCGGATGTTCCACCGCTGGCTGAACAACGAGATGACCGAGCGACTGCGCGGCAAGCGGTTCCTCAACCTGCCGGACGACTACCGCAGGGAGCTCTTCGACGAGATCCACAAGGTGATCGCCGAGCGGATGGGCCCGTCCGTGTTCGCGCTGCTCGCCCCGGCCCAGCGGGTGGTCGCCGAGCTGGCCGCCGCCGGCCGCTACGAGGACGTGCTCGCCGTCGCCGAGTGGGAGGCGGCCGTCACCCCCTCGACGGCCCTGGAGCGGGTCGTGTGGGACGGCGGCGCCCTGAAGCTCGACTTCACCGCCGAGTACACCGCGGACGGCGCCCCGAAGACCTACCCGGAGGACACCGCCGTCGCCTCCGACGGCCCGGCGGCGACCGCCGCGGAGGCCAGACCAGGTGATCGAGGCCGCCGACGCCGTGATCGCCGTCTCCGGGGCCATGCGGGAGGACATCCTCGCCTGCTAC
>NZ_JBEYFC010000712.1:0-3711 GCF_040634175.1 Streptomyces sp. NPDC007162 | reverse complement strand
GTCAGGCCGTGCCCGGTGCCCGGGCCCTTGGCCCGGCCGGGGCGCCCGTCGTCGGTGACAGTGACACGCAGGGTGTCGGCCCCGTAGTCCAGGGCCACCAGCGTCTGGGCGGCCCCGGCGTGCTTGTGGGTGTTGGTGAGGGCTTCCTGGATGATCCGGTAGGCCGTCAGTTCGGTGGTCGGCGCCACCGGCCGCGGCAGGCCGGTCCGTTCGATCCGCACCGGCATGCCGCCTGCCCGGAGACCGCTGACGAGGGTGTCGAGGTCGGCGAGGCCGGGGAGCGGGACCCGGGAGTCGGGCGCGTCGTCGGGCTGGCGCAACAGCCCGACGGTGGCCCGCAGTTCGTCGAGTGCGCTGCGGCTGTTGTCCTTGATATGGGCGAGTGCCTGGTGGGCCCGGTCGGGATCGGTGCGCATCAGATGGTGGGCCACCCCGGCCTGGGCGTTGACCAGGGTGATGTGGTGGGCGACGACGTCATGGAGTTCACGGGCGATGCGGATGCGCTCGTCGGTGACCCGGCGGTGGGCTTCCGCCTCCCTGGTGCGTTCGGCGCGCTCCGCCCGCGCCTCGGCCTCGGCGAGCCGCAGACGGCGACTGCGGACGGCGTCGCCCAGCGCGGTGGCCGCGATGGCGAGATCGAACCGGAGCAGACTGTCCCCGGCGAGAGGCGACACGGACCGGCCGAGCGCGTAGACCGCCGTGATCGCGAGGGAAGCGGCCAGACCGGCGGTCCAGGCGGCACGCCGGCCGGTGCGGGTGGCGAAGGTGTACAGGGCCACCAGGCTCGCCGCCGGGGCCAGGGAGAAGTCCGGGACCAGGACCAGGTGCGTGAGGTCGACGGCCAGCGTGACGAGGACGACCGGCAGTGGCCACCGGCTGCGGACGACCAGCGGCAGACAGGCCAGAGCCGTCCAGGCCACCACCCCTGTCCGCGGTGTGTGCCAGCCGGAACCGCCGTCCGCGGCGGCGCTCGCCCCCGCGGCGACGAGCACCACCAGTACGGCCGGGAGCGCGTCCCGCGCGCGTTCATGACGGGCGAACCACTGCCGACACACGTCTTGCACCTGCATTCCTTCACTATGCGGCACGGCCCCGGCGGGGCCGTGCCGCCGGTGGGCCGACGTCAGCGCAGCAGACCGGCGGTCTGCGGTTCCCGTTCCGGCCCGGGGCGGGACGCCGGCTCCTCGGTCGGCCCTTCCACCGAGATCCGGGGCAGCGCGCGGTCCAGGCGGCGGGGCAGCCACCAGTTGGCGCCTCCGCACAGGTGCATGAGCGCGGGCACGACGACCATCCTGATCAGCAGCGCGTCCAGGGCGACCGCCACCGCGAGGCTCACGCCGAACTCGGAGATCACCCGCAGGCCGCCGAAGACGAAGGAGCCGAAGACGCAGAACATGATGGTGGCGGCGACCGCGATCACCTTGCCCGTCTCGGCCTGGCCGACCCGCACCGCCCGGTGACTGTCCCCGGTGTGCGCCCACTCCTCGCGCATCCGGCTGACCAGGAAGACCTGGTAGTCCATGGAGAGGCCGAACATGATGCCGACGACCAGGATCGGTACGAACGACTCGATCGGTCCGGCGGCGCCGAGCCCGAGGAGCGAGGCACCGAAGCCGTACTGGAAGACGACGACGATCGCGCCGAAGGCCACCCCGATGCTCAGGATGTTCAGGACGGCACCCACGGCGGGGACGAGCAGGCTGCGGAAGGCAACGGTCAGCAGGAGGAAGCCGAGCGCGGCGATGACCAGTACGAACAGGGGGAGTTTGGCTGTCAGTACCGAGGCGAAGTCGTCGTTGCTCGCGGTGACACCGCCGACGTAGACCTTCATCGACGTGCCCTGTTCCGCCCGCGGCACGACCTCGCCGCGCAGGTGGTCGATCAGGTCGGAGGTGGCCGCCGACTGCGGGGAGGTCGTCGGGACGACGGAGATCGACCCGACCGTCTGCCCCTCCCGCAGGGGCGCCGCGTTCGCACTGGCGACGCCTTCGACCCGCTGAAGGGTGGTGACCAGCTTGGCCGCGGCCGCCTTGTCGGCGGTGGTGGGCGCCTGGACGGCGAGGACGAGCGGGCCGTTGAAGCCGGGCCCGAACCCGTGCGCGATCATGTCGTACGCCTGGCGGTTGGTGGAGGACGCGGGCAGGTTACCGTCGTCGGCCGCACCGAGGCGGAGGCTGAGCGTCGGCAGGGCGAGCGCCGTCAGCACGACGAGGCCGAGCAGACCCAGGGTCTTCGGGCGGGCCTGCACACGTGCGGCCCACCGGGTCCAGGGGCCCGCCTCGGCCGTGGCCCGCGGGCCCGCGTCGGCCAGGGCGCGGCGCTCCCGGCGGCTGAGGACCCGAGGGCCGATCAGACCGAGCAGCGCCGGCAGCAGGGTGACGGCGGCCAGCACGGTCAGTACGACGGTGACGGCCGCGCCGACGGCCATGCCGTTGAGGATGCCGACATTCAGGGTGAGCATGCCGAGCAGGGCGATGACGACGGTCAGCCCGGCGAAGATCACCGCACGGCCGGAGGTGTTGAGGGACTTGGCGATCGATTCGCCGACGCCCATGCCCCCGCGCAGGTTGGTGCGATGCCGGTTGACGATGAGCAGGGCGTAGTCGATGCCCACGCCCAGGCCGATCAGCGAGCCGAGGGTCAGCGTGGTGCTGGAGAGCGTGATGACATGGCTCAGCAGCATCACCGTGACCGCGGAGGTGCCGACACCGACGACCGCCGTGACGATGGGCAGCACCGCCACCCACACCGCCCGGAACACGAACAGCAGCACGGCGAAGGCGAG
Source organism: Streptomyces sp. NPDC007162 (assembly GCF_040634175.1). NCBI lineage: Bacteria > Bacillati > Actinomycetota > Actinomycetes > Kitasatosporales > Streptomycetaceae > Streptomyces > Streptomyces sp. NPDC007162. The sequence continues at coordinate 926 of NZ_JBEYFC010000712.1, read as the reverse complement.
CGCGATCCCCATGGCGTCGGCGGCCGCGTTCGGCGCGGGGCTGACCGCGAACGCCTGCCCGTTCAGGGCGATGTGCAGCCCCGCCGTCCCGGGGCCGGTGGCGAGTTGCCTCACGTGGTCGATCTGGGCGTCGCTGACATCCTGATCGAAGGAGACGGTGGCGAAGGCCGTGGTGCCGTCCGCGCTGATCTGGCGCGCGTCGTCCGCGGTGTAGGGGCTGGTCACCGAGGCCACGCCCGGAGCGGCCGCGACCCGCTCGACGGCGTCGGCCATCGGCCGTTCGGCGGCGGCGTCGGTGACCTTGCCCTCTTTCGTCTGCCAGACGATCCGGCCGCTCTTGCCGGCCGCGCTGTTCGACGCCTTCTGCAGCAGAGCCGTTGCCCTGGCCGAGTCGGTGTTCTGCGAGGTGCTGCTGTTGCCGAAGGCGCTGCCGGCCGTGCCGACCCCGAGGCCGAGGGCGAGCAGCAGGCCCACCCAGGCCAGGACGACGGCGAGCCGGTGCCGGTGGCACCAGCGGGCGAGAGAGGACATCGACGGGCCTTTCCGAGGAGCGTCACGGGCCGGGCATCCCGGCACCCGGACACGCTCGCAGTCCCCGGATCTCTCGTCATTGGCCTACCGCAGACACGTGCGTCTACTGCGCTCGCAGCAGACGGACACGCGGTCGTCGCCCGCCGGCACGTGCGCCCGCGATCCGCCGGCCGACGGGGGCGCACGGGGGACACCGGGGTCCTGCGGTGTCCGGCTGTGACGTACGCCGAGCCGGCGCGGGCCGCCGGGAACGCCCCGCTCGCAGTCCCCGGGGCGGCCGGCGCCTGCCGGGGACTGCTCGTCTCCTCGTCAGCCGATGCAGAGGACGAGCAGGCAGAGCTGCGAGGGGGAGGTCGCGGCCGGGGCGGGGCTCGCCGTCGACGCCGGTGTGCTGT
>NZ_JBEYFC010000711.1:0-3718 GCF_040634175.1 Streptomyces sp. NPDC007162 | reverse complement strand
CGTGGTAGACGGCGGCGGCGACCGGTACCTCGTTCACCGCGAGGCGGGCCGGGTCGTACAGCGGCTGCCAGTCCATGGCGGCCAGACGAGGGCGGTAGTGGGTCGAGTGCACGAGGCCCGACTCGCCCTTGACGGTCGGCCGCCAGGCGACCAGGTGGGCGTACCCGTCCTCGCCCCGGCCCACCGAGAAGCCGGGGTGCAGCCGTTGGTCGCCGCCCAACCGCCGGGCAGCACCCCAGGGACCGCCGGGTCCGCGTTCCGCCCGGCACAGCACGGCGTCACCCGACGGCAGATACACACTGAGCCGGCCGTCACGGCCGCGATGGAGCCAGTCGCCGTTCACCGCTTCACTCTAAGCGGGGCCGTCCGCGGCAGTGGGGCGGCCCCAGGCGTGCGAGGCTTGGGGCATGGACGAGAAAGCTCCGCTGCTGGTGATCGTCGACGGCGCGAACGTCGTCGGGTCGCGGCCGGACGGCTGGTGGCGGGACCGCAGGGGCGCAGCCGAGCGGCTGCGGGACCGGCTCGCCGAGCGGGGGCTGCCCGGCCGTCCGCCCCCGGTGGAGCTGGTGCTCGTCGTGGAGGGCGCGGCCCGTGGGGTGGCGTCGGTGCCCGGGGTGCGGGTGGAGTCGGCGCCGGGCAGCGGCGACGACCGGATCGTGGAACTGGCCGCCGAGGAGCCCGGCCGCCCTCGCCTCGTCATCACCGCCGACCGTGAACTACGGCGCCGGGTGACGGAACTGGGTGCGGAAGTGACCGGGCCGAGCACCCTGCTGCACTGAGGAGCCGCTGCTCTCGTCGGCCCCGTCACTCCCCCGGCGCCCTGACGTACAGCGCCGCTCCGTCCACCTCGCCCGCCTGTTCGTAGCCGGCCGCGAGCAGGCGGCGCAGGCTCGGGACGCGGTCGGGGCCGTAGGGCTTGCCCCGGGAGTCGTCGATCACCAGGACCGGCGGGCGGGCGGCCAGTTCCGCGCGGAAGACCGGCCAGGTACCGGCGACGGCGTACTTCTCGCCGACCAGCGGTCCGTCCCGGCCGCCGCTGAAGTTGGTGAGGAGGCCGGCGGTGAGGTAGCGGGTGGCAGGGGTGCGGCCGGCGAGCCAGTACGTCTCCGGGTGCATTCCCCAGACCAGGACCCGGTCGCCGGGCGCGCTGCGGCGGTCCAGGGTGAGCGCCAGCCGCTGGGCGTGGGCGAGTTCGGTGCGCGGGGCGCACAGTCCCCAGGTCAGGAACAGGGCGCAGGCGCAGCAGGACGTGAGGACGGCGGCCGTGACCCGTTCCCGTGGCAGGACGTGGAGCGCGGCGGTGGCCAACAGGGCGAGGGGCGGGGTGAGTTGCAGGAAGTAGTGGCCGAAGAAGTGGAAACCGAGGGTGACGGCGATCGCCGACGCGGCCAGCCACAGCCACAGGTCGGCGGCCCCCGTACGGGCGATGCGCAGGGCTCGTACGACCGGCGGCAGCAGACCGGCACAGGCCAGCGCGAGGATCGCGGTGTTGGTCAACGCCCTCGCCAGCACGTGGAGCTCGGAACCGGTGAAGGAGGCGTAGGTGCCGGAGCCGGTGACCGTCCAGAAGGCGAAGCCGGCCGGGTCGGTGGCCAGGGCCGCGCCGAGCACCGGCAGGACCGCGCCGGTCGCGAGTCGCAGCACGGCCGCGCGTACGTCGCCGTACCGGTGCAGGAGCCACACCACCGGCAGCAGGACCGCGCCACCGGTCTGCTTGGTGAGGACGGCGCAGGCGACGGCCACCCCGGCGGCCGCCCAGCGGCGGCGGTCCGCGCACCACATCGCGGCCGCCGTGCAGGGCAGTATGAACACCTCGAAGGTGGCCGCCTGGGCGTCCTCGGGGTTGAGCCCCACGGAGACCAGCAGGTAGAGCACCCCGGCGGTACGGCCCGCGCGGTCACCCCAGCGGCGCCGGGCGAGCGAGGCCAGCAGCACGGCGGTGGCCAACTGCGCGAGGACGGCGAGGACCCGGACCGGGGCGAGCGAGCCGGACCCGAAGACCGCGAACACCCCTTCGTACAGCCAGGGCAGCAGGGGCGGCTTGCGGTCCACGACCGTCTGGTACAGCTGCCCGCCCCGCGCCAGCATCCCCGCCTGTACGGCCAGGTAGCCCTCGTCGGGGTTCCACAGCGGCCGGACGAAGGACGGCGCCCTGGTCACGCAGGCCAGTACGGCGAGCGGCGGCAGCAGCCGGGTCCAGTACCCCTTCCGTACGACTACGGACCGTGGCAGAGCGAGGGGCGCGGCGAGCATGGAGTGCACGCTATCCGCCCCGCGGTCCCATCAGGACGGGACATACGGGGCCGCAGCGGCGAGCCGATGATTACGGAGCGTCCACCGGGGTGCGCTGCTGCCGGGCGAGGCGGCTGTGCGTGCGGCCGTAGAGGAAGTAGACGAAGAAGCCGATGACCATCCAGACGGCGAACCGCAGCCAGGTCTCGGCGGGCAGGTTGAGCATCAGCCACAGCGAGGCCAGCACGGACACGATCGGCAGCACGGGCACCCACGGGGTGCGGAAGGACCGCTCCAGGTCGGGGCGGGTGTTGCGCAGGATGATCACGCTGATCGCGACGACGATGAACGCGAAGAGGGTGCCGATGTTCACCAGTTCCGCGAGTTCGCTGAGACTGGTGAAGCCGGCCACGATCGCGATGATGACGCCGAGCAGGATGGTCGGCCGGTACGGGGTGCGGAATTTCGGGTGGGTGTGCGAGAAGAACCGGGGCAGCAGCCCGTCCCGGCTCATCGCGAAGAACACCCGGGACTGGCCGAGCAGCAGGATCATGCACACGGTGGTCAGGCCGACGGCGGCGCCGAAACTGATCAGACCGGCGAACCAGGGGTGCCCGGTGGCCTTGAACGCGTCGGCGAGCGGGGCGTCCACGGACAGGTCCCGGTACTTCTGCATGCCGGTCACCACGATGGCCACGGCGACGTAGAGCAGGGTGCAGATGATCAAAGAGCCGATGATGCCGCGCGGCACGTCCCGCTGGGGGTTGCGGGTCTCCTCGGCGGCGGTGGCGACGACGTCGAAGCCGATGAAGGCGAAGAAGACGACGGACGCGGCGGTGAAGATGCCCATCACGCCGAAGTTGGACGGTGCCCAGCCGATCATCAGCTGGATCAGCGGCGCCTTGAGGTTGCCGCCGGCCGGCACGGCCTCCTTCGGCGGGATGAAGGGGCTGTAGTTGCCGCTGTGGATGAAGAAGGCGCCCGCGATGATGACGACCAGGACGACGGCGACCTTGATGGCGACGACGACCGAGGTGACCCGGGCGGAGAGCTTCATGCCGACGACGAGGATCGCGGTGAGGACGAGGACGAGGGCGGCGGCGAGGATGTCGAAGCCGAATCCGTGGGCGCCGTCCCTGCCGCTCAGGTACGCCGGGAGGTGCCAGCCGGCGTTGTCGAGCAGCGAGTGGACGTACCCCGACCAGCCGACGGCGACCACCGCCGTGCCCAGCGCCAGTTCCAGCACCAGGTCCCAGCCGATGATCCAGGCGGGGAACTCGCCGAGCGAGGCGTAGGAGAAGGTGTACGCGGAGCCCGCGACCGGGACGGTGGAGGCGAACTCGGCGTAGCAGAGTGCGGCCAGGCCGCAGACGACGCCGGCCACCACGAAGGAGAGCGGAAGGTGACCGTGGCGACGGGACGGATCGTCGCCGGCCGCTACGAACTGTCCACGCTCATCGGCCAGGGTGGCATGGGCCAGGTGTGG
>NZ_JBEYFC010000710.1:0-3728 GCF_040634175.1 Streptomyces sp. NPDC007162 | reverse complement strand
GCCACCCCGGGCATCGCCGCGGTGACCGCGACCGGCGCGCAGGGCCGTCCGGCGGCCGAACCGCAGCCGGCGGGCGGCCGGGTCAGGTTCGAGGCGACCGCGAAGGCCGCTCCCGACACCCAGGCCGCCCGCGACACCGTGGCCCGGCTGCGCACCTCGCTGCACGCCCTGCCCGGCGCGGACGCCCTCGTGGGCGGCCACACCGCGCAGCAGTACGACACCCTGCGCGCGGCCGAACGCGACCGCACGGTCATCGTCCCGGTGGTGCTCGCCGTCATCCTGACCATCCTCGTGCTGCTGCTCCGCTCCTTCGCGGTACCCGTCCTGCTGGTGCTGACCGTCGGCCTCAACTTCACCGCGACCCTCGGCGTGGCCGCGCTGGTCTTCCGCGACCTGCTCGGTTTCAGCGGCACCGACCCGTCCGTGCCGCTGTACGGGTTCGTCTTCCTGGTGGCGCTCGGCGTCGACTACAACATCTTCCTGATGTCCCGGGTCCGGGAGGAGACCCTGCGGCACGGCACCCGCGAGGGCGTCCGGCGCGGGCTCGTCACCACCGGCGGCGTCATCACCTCCGCCGGGGTGGTGCTGGCCGCCACCTTCGCGGCGCTCGGCGTGATTCCGCTGGCCTTCCTGGTGCAGATCGCCTTCATCGTCGCGTTCGGCGTGCTGCTGGACACCCTGGTGGTGCGTTCCCTGCTGGTCCCGGCGCTCGTACGGGACGCCGGGGACCGCGTGTGGTGGCCCACCCGGCCCGGCGCCGGGTGACCCGATGCAGACTCGATGCGAGTTGCCGGAGCGGGAGCGCGGGACGGACGGTGGTGGTGAGGCAGGGAGCAATCCCGTACGAGGAGCGATCCGGTACCAGGAGCAGCCACATGACCGCAGTCGCCATGACCGAGACCCCGCCCGTGCCCACGACGGATCCGGACAGCGCGCTGGCCCTGCGCTTCGTGGCCGGGGACGAGGGCGGCCTGGAGGCGGTCTACCGCCGCTGGTCCCCTCTTGTCCTCTCCCTGGCCCGGAATTCGCTGGGCGACGGCGCGGAGGCCGAGGACGTCGCCCAGACGGTGTTCCTCGCCGCCTGGCACGGCCGCCACGGCTACCGCCCGGACCGCGGGCCGCTGCCCGCCTGGCTCGTGGGCATCGCCCGGCGCAAGATCGCCGACGCCCTGTCCGCCCGCACCCGGCGCACCGACGTCGCCGCCGCGGCGGCCGCGCGCGAGTCGACCCGTCCGCCGGATGCGTCGAACGCGCACGACGCGGTCCTGAACCGCGTGGACGTCACCCGGGAGCTGCGCCGTCTTCCCGAGGCCCAGCGGCGGGTGCTGTGCCTGGCGTTCTACGGTGACCTGACGCAGACGCAGATCGCCCATGTCACCGGCTGGCCGCTGGGTACGGTCAAGAGCCACGCCCGGCGCGGCCTGCTCCGTCTGGGCCGGTGCCTGGACGGCGAGGTCGCGTAGGAAGGCCGGAAGAGGAACACATGACCACCGCGAGCCCCGCCGGGCAGCCCCCGCCCGAACCCCCCGCCGTACCGGCCGGCGCCGGTGTGACCACGGGTGTGCTGGCCCGCCGCCTCGGCGTCTCGCCCATGACCCTGCGCTCGTGGGACCGCCGCTACGGCATCGGACCGACCGCACGCACCGGCGGCGGGCACCGGCGCTGGACGGCGGGGGACGTGGCCACGGTCGAGGAGATGTGCAGGCTGACGGCGACCGGCGTGCCGCCGGCCGACGCGGCCCGCGCCGCCCGTACGGCCGCCGCCGGACCGCCGCCCGCGCAAGGTACCGCCGCCCCGGCGCTCCCGCCGACCGCCGCGCGGTCCCGGGTCGCCGGCGCGCTGCCCCTCGGTGACGTGCGTCTGGAGTGCCGCGGCCTGGCCCGCGCCGCCGTACGGCTGGACGCTCCCGCCCTCGAGGAACAGCTCACCGCGGCCGTCGAGCGGTACGGCGTGGTGGTCGCCTGGCAGGAGGTGATGGCTCCGACGCTGCGCGCCGTGGGACGCCGCTGGGCCTCCTCCGAGGACCGGTACGTCGAGGTGGAACACCTGCTCGCCTGGCATGTGTCCACGGTGCTGCGCCGCAGCGCGCCGCCCGTCGTCCCGGTGGCCGCACCGGCGGCCGGCTGCGTCCTGCTGGCCTGTGCGCCCGGCGAACAGCACACCCTGCCGCTGGAGGCGCTGCACGCGGCGCTCGGCCGCGAGGGTCTGCCGGTGCGCATGCTGGGAGCGGCGGTGCCCGTCGAGGCGCTGGACGCGGCGGTGCGCAGGCTCGGCCCGGTGGCGGTCGTGCTGTGGGCCCAGGACAGCGCACGGGCCGCCCCCGCCCTGGCCCGGCACGTCGCCGCGCTGCGCTGGGGCATGAAGGGGGCCCGCCGTGGTCCGGCGGTGCTGCTGGGCGGCCCCGGCTGGAGCCGGACCCAGCCCGCCGAGGTGCTCAGGCCGGCCGGACTGGCGCAGGCGGTGGAAGCGCTGCGCGGGCTGTGCGGAGCCGGGAGCGGCGCCGCCGGATGACTGTCAGGAGCGCTCCCGGGCCCGCCTGAAGCGGTCCAGGCCCTCCGCCAGGGACACCACCGGCTCGGGGTAACCGGTCCTCGCGAGTTCCTGCGCGGGAAGTTTCCACGGCTCGTGCACATGGGCCGCCTTCACGTCCGCCAGTTCCGGCACCCAGCGGCGCACGTACGCCCCGTCCGGGTCGTACTTCTTGCCCTGGGTGACGGGGTTGAGCACCCGGTTGGGCCGGGTGTCGGTGCCCGTACCGGCCATCCACTGCCAGTTCAGCTGGTTGTTCGCCAGGTCGCCGTCGACCAGCAGGTCCAGGAAGTGCCGGGCGCCCACGCGCCAGTCGACGTACAGCGTCTTGGTGAGGAGGCTCGCGGCCAGCAGCCGGCCCCGGTTGTGCATCCAGCCCTCGTAGCGCAGCTGCCGCATCGCCGCGTCCACCACCGGGTAGCCGGTGCGGCCCTCCCGCCACGCCGCGGCGTCCGCCTCCGCGCCCCTGCCGCGGCGCCACCGGTCGCGCTTGGTGCGGTAGTCGCGGACGGCGGCCCGGGGGCGTGCGGCGAGCACCTGGCGGTGGAAGTCGCGCCAGGCGATCTGCCGTACGAACGCCTCCGCGCCCGGCCCGCCCGCCCGGCGGGCCCGGTGCACCACCTCGACCGGCGACAGCGTGCCGAAGTGCAGGTGGGGGGAGAGCCGGGAGGTGGCGTCGCCCGCCAGGTCGTCGTGCCCGTCCTCGTACGAGGTCACGCCGGAGCGCAGCCACGCGGCCAGCCTGCGCCGGGCCTCCGTCTCGCCGCCCGCGCACAGTCCCGCGGACACCCCGTTCACGTCGCCGCGTTCCGGCAGCGGGGCGGAGCCCACCTCCTCGGGCACGGTGACCGTACGCGGGGCCTCCAGCACGTCCCGCAGACCGTGGGCGGACCACTGCCGGTGGTAGGGCGTGAACACCGCGAAGTGGTCGGAGGACGCCGGGGTCACCGCGCCCGGCGGCACGGCCGTGCTCACCGTGTCGTGCACGTACAGGCGCCGCCCCTCGGCCTCCAGGGCCCGGCGCAGCCGCCGCTCACGCGCGTGCGCGAAGGCGCTCACGTCACCCGCCATGTGCACCTCGTCGGCGGCCGCCTCGGCGGCCGCCCCGCCCCCCACCGTGACCGGGTGGCCCGCGCGCAGCACCAACCCCCCCCCCCCCTCCCCCACCCGGGTGTCCATGTCACCCAGGCAGTCGGCG
>NZ_JBEYFC010000709.1:0-3743 GCF_040634175.1 Streptomyces sp. NPDC007162 | reverse complement strand
ACCAGCGCGACCAAGGGCGTCCCCGGCGCCAGCGTGTACTCGGCCAGCAAAGCGGCCGTTCGCTCACTGGCGCGCACCTGGGCTGCGGAGCTGAAGGACCGGGGAATCCGGGTGAACGTCGTCAGTCCCGGCTCGATCGACACCGCGCTCTTCAGTACCGTCACGCCCGAATTCCGGGAGCAGATCACCTCCCTCATCCCCCTGGGACGGCTGGGGACCAGCGAGGAGATCGCGGCTGCCGCGCTGTTCTTCGCTTCCCCGGACGCCGGCTTCGTCACCGGCGCAAACCTGGTCGTCGACGGCGGGTTCAGTCAGGTCTGACGCTCATCGGCTGGGCGATCGGCCCGGCCGACCTGCCACGACGACGGAAAGTCGAACCCAGACCACCGAAAGTGAGGATTCGTCCATGAGTAACGTCAGCTTGATCGGACTCGGAGGCATGGCCCGCGCCATAGCCACCCGCGCGGTCGCAGGCGGCAACGCCGTCGAGGTCATCGGCCGCGACGCGGCCAAGGCCAAGGAACTGGCCGCCACGCTCGGCGGCGGCGCAACGGCCGGGACATTCGCAACGGCCCCGGCCGGCGACCTCGTCATCCTCGCCGTGCCCTACGCCAGCGCCGTGCAGGTCGTCACCCAGTACGGGGAGGCGCTGGCCGGTAAAGTCGTCATCGACATCTCGAACACCTTCAATGCCGACGCCAGCGCGCTGGTCACCCCGGACGGCACGTCCGGTGCGCAGGAGATCGCCAAGGCCGTCCCGGCAGGCGCGCACATCGTGAAGGCGTTCAACACCGTCTTCGGCCACGTCCTGGCAAGGGGCGGACCGCTGGACGTGCTCATCGCCGGCGACGACGCGGACGCCAAGGCGAGCGTGTCGGTATTCATCGAGAGCCTCGGACTGCGCCCGCTGGATGCCGGCGGCCTCGCGATGGCGCACTGGCTGGAGGCCGTAGGTCCGCTACTGATGGGCGTGGCCAGCCATGGTGCAGGGTTCGACATCAGCCTCGGCATCAACGTCTCGGGCTGAGAGCACGGCAACCGGCGACCCTCTCGGGCAGGCGCGGGTTCGGCTGCCCGAGACACCGGGCAGCCCTGCGTCATCCGACGTGCAGGCAATCGACTTTGACTGCTGTGGACCGCTTCCGGCACCGGCGAAGGTGTCGTCGAGCAGATCGGTGACGCCCTCTCATCGCGCGGCCGTCCACATACGACTGACTGAAGAAGACACCCATGCCTGACTATGGTCATCCTCTGCGTTTCGCAACGTTTATCGCTCCTACCAACTCTCCGGCGCATCGCCCGGTCGAGTTGGCGCTGCTCAGTGAGCGGCTCGGTTTCGACTTCGTCACCTTCCAGGATCACCCTTACCAGTCGAGTTTCCTCGATACCTGGACTCTGCTGAGCTGGGTGGCAGCGCGGACCGAGCGCATCGGAGTGTCCGGCAACGTGCTGAACCTGCCGCTGCGCCAGCCTCCTGCCGTGCTCGCCCGCGCGGCTGCCAGCCTCGACCTGCTCTCCGCCGGCCGGATGAACCTCGGGATCGGGGCCGGCTACTACTGGGATGCCGTGCACGCGGTCGGCGGGCGCCGGCTGACCCCACTACAGGGCGTGGCGGCCCTTGACGAGGCGATCGACGTCATCCGCGGAATCTGGGACGCCGACGCGCCCGGCACCCTGACTGCCGACGGCGAGTTCTACAAGGTCCACGACGCCGAGCGCGGACCCGCGCCCGCACACAAAATTCCGATCTGGCTCGGCGCCCACAAGCCGAAGATGCAGGATCTCGTGGGACGCAAGGCCGACGGGTGGCTGGCGTCGCTGCCGGTCATGACGCCTGGCGCCCTGCCGAAGGGAAACGCGATCATCGACGACGCCGCACGGGCAGCGGCACGTGACCCCCGCGAGATCACCCGTCTGCTCAACATCGTCCCGGACCAGCAGACCCCGGAAGCACTGGCCCACATGACCCTCCAGGATGGCGTCAGCGTCTTCCTCCTGATCAGCGACGACCCCTACGAGCTCGAACGCTTCGCCGCCGAAACAGCACCCGCCGTACGCGAACACGTCGCCCGCGGTCGCACATAGCACATGCGCCCCTCACCCTGGTGACTTAGCTCTACGACACGGTCGGGTCTGGTGGACGTCGCTTCTTTGGCACGTCCACGCCCACCGGATAGGTAAACGGCTCGTATTCCCGGCATGGCCGCACCGAAAGTATGATTACCCAGGCGGGTCGAGTTGCTACATTCCGTGTCGAACGGTTCATGGTCGGGTGGAGCTTGTCAGCTCCGCTCGGAGGTTGCTGAGGCGGCCCCGGGTGCCACTGCACCAACGCTAGGAGTGCCAGTTGGCCATTGATGAAGCCGCAGCAACCGGGGGCCCTACCCACGTCCTCGGCAGTGACAATGCGGAGCCGTCGCCGCAGGACCTTGCGCGCGGCGCGCAGGCTCGGGCGGAACTGGCTGCCCGCGGCCTCGAGGTCTGGGCCGAGAAGAAGTGGTGGGGTTTTGAGATCCACCTCAACGCCGAGGCCGCCGACACGGCGGCGGACATCGCTGAGCTGATCGGTGACGTAGGGGGTGAGGTCCTGCCGTCACCCTTCAACAAGATCGTTGAGGCGTTCTGCAAGGCCAAGGCGGTGTGGATTTCCGCTGCGTCTTCCGGGTACGGCTGCAAGCTCGTCTCGCCGTGGATCGCGCCCGGCATGCTCATCCCGGTTGGGAAGATCCCCAAGGAAGACACCAGCCTGTGGTGGACCGTCTTCGAAGAAGGCAGCGGATGGAGCGAGGACAAGCGGCTGCCTGCCCATGCCAGCGAGTCCAACCCCGCGCTGGCCTCGTTCGGCGGCCAACTGTATGTGGTCCACCGCGGTGGCGGCTCGGACAAAAGCCTGTGGCAGGCCCTCTACAACCCTGACGCCAGCTGGGGCAACGACGTCGAACTCCCCAAGCACGCCAGCGACGAAGGCCCGGCCGTAGCGGTCTTCAACAACCAGCTGTACTGCGTCCACAAGGGCAACGGAACCACCGACCTGTGGTGGACCGTCCGGACGACCACAGGCGGATGGTCCACCGACCAGCGTTTCCCCCGGCACGCCACGAGCGCGGGACCGGCCCTGGCCGTGTTCAAAAACCGGCTCTACTGCGTTCACCGTGGCGGCGGGTCAAGCGCTGGCCTCTGGTACACCACCCTCAACGCCGACGGCAAAAGCTGGGCCAACGACAAGGAGATCCCCCACAACGCCACTTCCTCCAATCCAGCCCTGGCGGTCTTCAAGGGCAAGCTCTACTGCGTCTACAAGGGCAACGGGAGCGACAACAGCCTGTGGTGGACCGTCTCCGAGGACGGCAGCACCTGGAGCACGGGCCAAAAGTTCCCCCGGCACGGCAGTAAGGCCGGCCCGGCCCTCGCGGTCTTCAAGGACAAGCTCTACTGCGTCCACCGGGGCAACACGGACCAGAGCCTGTGGTACACCGTCTTCGAAGAGGGCAAAGGGTGGACTGCGGACAAGGAACTGAGCAAGCACGCCAGTAACGCCGGTCCCGCCCTGATCGTCTACCGCGACAAGAACGGCACCCACGACCAACTGATGTGCGTCCACCGCGGCTTCGGAAAGAAGAGCGCCGCCGACGATGGCATCGAGGAACAGCAGCGGCGGGAGGACGACGAGACCGATGACGTCCGGGCTGATCTCGATCTGCGGGCTGCCGGGCAGCAGCACCACCGCGAGACCGGCGACCACG
>NZ_JBEYFC010000708.1:0-3748 GCF_040634175.1 Streptomyces sp. NPDC007162 | reverse complement strand
AGTACCTGCCGCCCTACCAGCAGAAGCAGGTCAAGGCCACCATCGCCGAGGGCGGTCTCAAGGACGCCCAGTCCAAGGTGGTGGCGGCGGCCCGCGCCGCGGCCTTCGCCCACGCGAAGGCGACCGGTGTCGGCACGGGCGACGAACTCCGGGCCCAGGACGTGATGATCGACCCCGAGGGGGCCCGCCACGTCCGCTTCGTCCGGACCCACCTGGGCATGCCGGTGCTCGGCGGTGACCTCGTCGTCCATCTTTCCCGTCAATTGGCCTACACCGGCGTCACCCGTGCGGCCGACCACACCGTGGAACCGGCCATCACCGAGGCGAAGCTGACCGCCCGGCAGGCCGAGGAGAAGGCGTCCGCAGCCGCCGACGGTGAGGCCGGTACCGCCGCGCTCGTGGTCGACGCCCGCGACGGCGCCCGGGCGCTCGCCTACCAGGTGGCGGTCGACGGCGCGAACGGCCCGGCCACGGTCGTCGTCGACGCGCTCACCGGCAGGGTGCGCAGCAACACCCCGGACAACGACGAGTTCCTGTCGCCCAAGGTGCTGGAGGCCCTGCGCCGGCGTGGCCAGACCCTCGCCCCGGCCACCGGCACCCGGCCGAACGCCTTCACCGGCGCGGCCGTGGTCGCGGCGCCCCACTACCCGGCGACCGCGCACGGCACCGGCCGGTCCCTCTTCGTGGGCAAGGTCGCGCTCACCACCACCCAGACCGCCCGCAAGAGCTTCCTGCTCAAGGACCCGACCCGGTACGGCACCGAGACCCGGGACGCCAGGGGCAAGGAGACCGAGAGCTTCGGCCAGGGCACCAAGTTCACCAGCACGAACGACAGCTGGGGCGACGGCACCACCGCCAGCCGGGGCAGCGCCGCCGCCGACGCCCAGTACGGCATCACCGAGACCCTGGACTTCTACCGGAAGTCGTTCGGCCGCAAGGGCATAGCGAACAACTCCAAGCCCGCCCGTGCCATGGTCCACTGGGGCGACAAGGTCGGCAACGCCTTCTGGGACTCGACCTGCGGCTGCATGCTCTACGGCGACGGGGACGGCGACGAGATAAAGAAGCCACTGGTCGTCCTGGACGTCACCGGCCACGAACTCACCCACGGCGTGGTGGACGCCACCGCGAAGCTGGAACCGACCCGCGTCGACGCGGACGGCAACCAGTACGGCGAGGCCGGCTCGCTCAACGAGTCGCTGGCCGACATCTTCGGCTCGGGCGTGGAGTTCTTCGCGAACAACCCGAAGAACCCGCCGAACTACCTCCTCGGTGAGAAACTGGGCCTGGCGCAGAAGTTCCTGCGCCGCCTCGACCACCCCTCCCTCGACCGACTCGAAGGCACCGTCGACTACTGGTCGCCCCAGGTGGCCGACGCCGAGGTGCACGCCGGCTCCGGCGTCTCCTCGCACGCCTTCTACCTGCTCGCCGAGGGCAGCGGCCGCAAGACCATCGGCGCCACCACCTACGACTCGCCCACCTACGACGGCTCCACGGTCAAGGGCATCGGCCGCACCAAGGCCACGGCGGTCTTCTACCGCGCCCTCACCCGGTACATGGTCTCCTCGACCGACTTCCACGACGCACGGGTGGCGACGCTGCAGGCGGCCAAGGATCTCTACGGCGCGAGTAGCGTCGAGTACCGCACGGTCGACCAGGCCTGGGCCGCCGTCGACGTGACCGCCGCCAACACGCCGGCCGCCCGCCGCTGACGGACGCGCCGCACCGCTGGTCCGGGTGCCCTGTCGGGGGGCCGGGCACCCGGATCGACCGGAACCGGCTCTCAGTGGAAGCATGAGCCAACTCGCCCGGCGCACCCGCCATTTGAAGGCCACTGGAGCCTCACAGTCAACCTTCAGGTGATTCCTGTTTCTTTTATTGACAGCGGAAAATAACCCACCTAAGTTCCCGGCCATGCGCTCCACCACCCGTGCCGAGACGTTCCCGGCCCATACGCCGGCCGTCTCGCAGATCTTCACCACGGTCCTCTCCCACGGCCCGCTCACCAGGCTGGAGGCGGCCCGCCGGGCCGGCCTGTCGGCGGCGGCCGTGACCAAGGCCGTCCGGCCGTTGCTGGCGGCCGGTTACCTGGCGGAGGACGCCGACGGCGACGCCCCGCCCGCGCTCGGGCGCCCCGCCAACCTGGTGCGGGTGGACGGTGGACGCGCGCTGTTCATCGGCGTCAAGGTGACCGGGGACGAGGTGATCGCGGTCCTCACCGACCTGTGCTGCCGGATCCGGCTGGCCCGCCGGCTGCCCGTCACCGACCGCGCCGCCAAGGCCGTGCTGACCTCCGTCGCCGAGCTGACCCACGAACTGCGCACCGAGGCCGCCGACTTCGGCGCCCCCGTCCTCGGCCTCGGCATCGCGGTCTCCGGCGACGTGGACCGTGCCGAAGGGGTCGTGCGTTACTCGCCCTTCCTCGACTGGCGCGAGGTCCCCCTCGCCGAACTCGCCGCGATGACCACCGGGTTGCCGGTCGTCGTCGACAACGACGTACGCGCCCTGACCGTCGCCGAGCAGTGGTTCGGCGCCGGTGTCGGGCTGTCGGACTTCGCCGTGGTCACCGTCGGCGCCGGCATCGGCTGCGGGCTGGTGGTCCACGGCCGGGTGGTCGCGGGCGCCCACGGGGTGGCGGGGGAGATCGGGCACGTGGCCATCGACCCGGCCGGGCCGCTCTGCCACTGCGGCAACCGCGGCTGTGTCGAGGCGATAGCCGGGGGCGCCGCGATCGTCACCCGCATGCGCGAGGTGACGGGGCGCCAGGTCGCCGACTCCGGCGAGGCGGCGGCCCTCGCCCACGAAGGGGTCCCCGGAGCCCGGGAGGTGTTCTCCGCGGCCGGTGAGGCCATCGGCCGGGGCATCGCGACCGTGGCCAACCTCTTCGGCCCCGAACGCGTGATCATCTCCGGCGAGGGCCTCGCCGCCTACGACCTCTTCGCCGAGCAGATCCTCGACTCGTTCACAGCGGCGGCCTTCGGCTCCGCCGCGCGGTGCGACGTACAGACCCGCCCACTCGCCTTCGAGGAGTGGGCCCGCGGGGCCGCGGCCGCCGCGATCCAGTCCTTCATCACCTCTTCTCCCACCACCCCGGGCAAGGGCTGAGCCGCCCGAGACCCCGAACCCAGGAGGGCCCATGCGGTCACCTTCACGTTCCGTCCTGCCCGCACGCGGGCTGAGAACCGTCCTCGTACTGGCACTGACCGCGGCCCTCGGGTCCGCGGTGCCCGCCGCCGAGGCCCAGACCCCCGCCCCGATCGCCGCCAAGCCCTACATGGGCTGGTCGAGTTGGAGCATGCAGTCGTCCAAGTACCCGGGCCTCAACGACAACGGCGACTACAGCTACCTGACCGAGGAGAACGTCCTCAAACAGACCGACGCCCTCGCGAGCAAGCTGAAGAAGTACGGCTACGACCACGTCAACATCGACGCCGGCTGGTGGATGGACTGGAACTGGAAGCAGGGCTACGACCAGTACGGCCGCCAGAAGGCCGACCCGGCCCGTTTCCCCAGCGGGATGAAGTCCGTCGCCGACCACATCCACGCCAAGGGCCTCAAGGCCGGCATCTACCTCCCGGCCGGCCTGGAGAAGGGCGCGTACGGCGACGGCAAGACCCCCATCTGGAACGCGGCGGGCTGCACCACCGCCGACATCGTCTACGACGACCTGCGCACCACCAACGGCTGGGACAGCTCGTACAAGCACTGGCCCGGGAAGACGGTCACGGAGTACGACGACCACCTGTTC
>NZ_JBEYFC010000707.1:0-3752 GCF_040634175.1 Streptomyces sp. NPDC007162 | reverse complement strand
CTGGCCCGCTCGCCCCGGCCGCGGCGCCGTCGTCGCCGCCCACCGCTCCCGCCGACCCGCCCGGCAGCGCGAAAGGGGGGCCAGCTCCCGGTCAGGCTGCGCACGCCGGTCGCTCCCGCGCGGTTCACGGCCGCCTTCACCACCGAGAAGATCGCGCCCTGGAGCGTGGCGGCGAGCAGCACCTCGCGCCAGGACCGGTCCTCGTCGGTGGCGTCCGGGGCGTCCTCGTCGTGACCGAGCACCTTCCACGTCTGTTTGAACAGCGCTCCGGCGGCCAGGCCCGCGAGCAGGCCGAGAGCCAGCCCCACCGGCTTGTAAGCGATCTTCGACACCTTCATCCCGCTCACCCCTTCACCCCGCGGCAGGCCATCCACACCACGACGGCGGCACCCGCCACGGTCAGCAGCACCTTGCGGTTGTCCCGGGCCAGCCGCGCCCCTTGTACGGCCTTGTCCCGGACGGGGTCGGGCAGCCGCTCCTGGGTCTGCTGGGCCACGTCGGCGGCCTTCGCCCTCAGTTCCCCGGCCCTGACAGCGGCCTGCTCCTTCAGTTGGCCGCCCTTCACAGCGGCCTGCTCCCTGACCTCGGCGCCCTTCTGCCGTGCCCGGGCCCCGACATCGGTCTTCGCCGCCAGGGCCTGGACCGTCTCCCCGAGTTCGGCACGGGTCTGCTCGACCTGTTCACGCAGTTCCTCGGGGCCGTCGGCGGTGGGTTCGTCGTGCGGCGGCTGGGTCATCGGTGCGCACTCTCCTTGATCACGGCCACGTCGGCCTTCACGTTCTCGACGGTCTGCTCGGGCTTGGCCGGTGCGGCCTGCCCGACCTGCTTCTTTCCGCTCCTGGCCAGCACCGCGGCGATCAAACCGAGGACCGCCGTCACGATCAGCCCCGCCGCCCACACCGGCAGCGCCACCGACAGTGCGGCGATCACACTGGCCACCAGTGCCTGGAGCGTCAGGAAGCCGACGAGACCGGCGCCGCCGAACAGGCCGCCCCCCTTGCCGTAGCGCCTGCCCTTCTCCTTCATCTCCGCCTGCGCCAGCCTCAGTTCACCGCGCACCAGCTCCGTCAGCTGCTGCGAGGCCCGCTGCACCAGTTCGCTCACCGGCTCGCTCACCGGTCCCTGGCCGGAGCGGTCCGTGCTCCGGCCCGTTGCGGCCTGGTGCGGCTGCGTGCCCGACACGACGCTCACCTCCCGTCCCTGTCCGTTGCTGCCCGCCGGGCCTGACACGCCCTGCGGTCCGACGAACGCGCGAGTACCCCGAACGACCGGGTTCAGGACAGGATCAGGCCTCGTCCAGCCTGCGGACGTCCTCCTCGTCCCACGTGCTGGTCGAGCGGGGCTCGGTGTACGGCTCCGCCTCCGGCGGCAGACCGCCCGCGACGGCCCGTTGGCGTGCGGTCTCGGCATCGAACTCCAGCCCCAGCAGCACGGCCAGGTTGGTGAGCCACAGCCACACCAGAAACACGACGACGCCCGCCATGGTGCCGTAGGTCTTGTTGTACGAGGCGAAACCGGCGACGTAGAACGCGAAGCCTCCGGAGGCGACCAGCCAGAGCAGCAGAGCGACGAAACTGCCCGGCGTGATCCACCGGAACCCCTTGACCCTCGCGTTGGGGCTGGCCCAGTACAGGACCGCGATCATCACGGTGACCAGGAGAACGAGCACCGGCCACTTGGCGATCGACCACACCGCCAGCGCCCCGTCCCCGATACCGAGGGCGGTGCCCGCCTGCCGGGCGATGCCGCCGGTGAAGACCACGATCAGGCCGCTGGCCACCGCCATCACCATGAGGACGAAGGTGAGCAGCACGCGCAGGGGGAGGATCTTCCACAGCGGACGGCCCTCAGGGATGTCGTAGACCGTGTTCGCGGCGCGGATGAACGCCGCGACGTAGCCGGAGGCCGACCAGAGCGCCAGGACCAGGCCGACGACCGCCATGACCGACCCGGCACCGGCCTTGCCCTGCAACTGCTCCACGGCACGGGTGATGATGTCCCGGGCCGGGCCCGGCGCCAGCTGCCGCACGTTGTCGAGCACCGCGGTGGTGGTCGACCTGCCGGCGATGCCCAGCAGGGAGACCAGCACCAGCAGCGCCGGGAACAGCGACAGCACCCCGTAGTACGTCAGGGCCGCCGCGCGATCGGTCAGCTCGTCGTCCTTGAACTCGTGCAGGGCCCCTTTGAGGACGGCACCCCAGGCCCGCTTCGGGAGTCTCGTCGGCGTGTCCGGCGCGCGCCGTTCGACGTCGGGTCCGGGCCCCGCCTCCTCGGGCGTCGGTATCCCGCGTCCCGGGCCCTCGCCGCTGTCCGGACGTGTCTTGCGCCATGGAACACGAAGCCTCTGCATACGCACCGGGTAACCCCTCCGCGCCCCGGCTACGCGGCCGAGCGGTGCCGGAATCGGGCGCGGACAGGCAGGGAACGCGCTCGCGGAAGCACCCAGGAAGGCATGGAGTGTGAGATCTACCAGAAACGGACGGGCGCCTGCGAGCGGATCGACTGCGATCAGGCGGACGCGGGATGCACGGCGACGACGGACCGACTGGCCGCGCTGGCGCCGGACGAGTTCGCCTGGATCCGGGTGACCGACCCCTCCCAGGAGGAACTCGAACGGCTCGGCAAGCATCTGAACCTGCATCCGCTCGCCGTCGAGGACGCGATCCAGGCCCACCAACGCCCGAAGCAGGAGCGCTACGGCGAGGTGCTCGCGGTCGCCGTGAAGACGCTGTGGTTCGTCGAGCGGACCGCCGACGTGGAGACCGGCGAAGTGATGATCTTCCTCGGCCCGTCCTTGGCGCTGACCGTGCGCCACGGTGCGAGCGACCCCGCCGCGGACGCGGCCCGCCGGCTCGCCGAGGAGCCGGGCATGGCCCGGCTCGGCCCGGACGGCGTCCTGCACGCGGTGGTGGACGTCGTCGTCGACGCCTACGCCGAGGCGGCCGCCCAGGTGCGGTCGGACCTGACCGAGCGGATCTACTCGCTGAAACGTGAGGTCGTGGAGTTCCGCGACGTCGCCGACCACCTCACCCGCACCGGCACCGAAGTACACGCGCTCGACGACGTTCTGGGGTCGGTCCTCGACGCCCATCTCGCGACGGTGAGCACCTGGCAGAACGACGACATGCGGCGGATCAGCGCCTGGGCGGCCATCTTCGCCGTCCCCACCCTGGTCGCCGGGATCTACGGCATGAACTTCGCCCACATGCCCGAGCTGGACTGGCGCTACGGCTACCCGTGCGCGCTGGCCGTGATGGCCCTCGGCGCGGGCCGGCTGTACCGGGCCTTCCGCCGCAACGGCTGGCTGTAAGGGCGGGGTTCCGGGCCGGTCCCGGCCTTGGCTCTCCGGGCCGGCTTCGGGCCTCAGTTCTCCGGGGCGATCCCGGCCTCACCCCTCGGAGCCGGCCGGTGGCAGGGTCTCCTCGGACACGACGTGGACCGCGGCCTCCTCGGCGCCCGCCGCGCCGCCGTCCACTCCCTTGTCGTCGGCGACCGCCTCGCCGGTCCTGTCCGGGTGCGCGCCCTCGTCCGGCGCCACCAGCCGCCCGGCGCGGTGGTCGCCCACCTCGGGATCGCGGGGCTCTCCGTCACCCCCGGGCAGATCCCCGATACCGTCGCCCTCGGGTGCCGCCACGTCCGGGACCTCCTGGCGCAGCCGCTCGTCGAGCGACTCGCCCTCGTGCTGCTCCCGAGCCCCCGGTCCCCGCGGCCGTCGAGGACGCGGTGGCCGCGTACCGCGCGCTGCTCGACCT
>NZ_JBEYFC010000706.1:0-3755 GCF_040634175.1 Streptomyces sp. NPDC007162 | reverse complement strand
CGACAAGGGCACCATCGAGTGGGAGGGCCGCGCCGTCCAGACCCACCCCACCGGAGAAGTCCGACCCGAGAAGAAGGAACCCGCACTCATGAGTCGTACCAGAACAGCGGTACTCGCCGCCCTGGCGCTCGTCGCCGGGGTTTCGGGGCCGGCGGTCGCCGCCTCCCCCGCCGCCCACGCGGCGATCTCCGCGATCCCCTGCACCGTCGACTACAAGATCCAGAACGACTGGGGCTCCGGCTTCACCGCCGCCGTCACCGTCACCAACAACTCGGCGGCGAAGTCGAGTTGGGCGGTGAAGTGGTCGTACGCCGGGAACCAGTCGGTGAGCAGCTACTGGAGCGCCAAGGTCAGCCAGAGCGGCACCGCGGTCACCGCGAGCAATGAGACGTACAACGGCACCCTGGCGACCGGCGGTTCGGTCAGCTTCGGGTTCAACGGGACCTACAGCGGCACGAACGCGGTCCCGACCGCCTTCACGCTCGACGGCGTCACCTGCAACGTCGACGACGGCACCGGCAGCGGTGGCGGCCCGGGTGGCGGGGGCAACGGCGGCGGCTCCGGCACCCGGGTCGACAACCCGTACTCCGGCGCCAAGGTGTACGTGAACCCGGAGTGGTCGGCGAAGGCCGCCGCCGAACCGGGCGGCACCCGCGTCTCCAACCAGCCCACCGGCGTCTGGCTCGACCGCATCGCCGCGATCAACGGCGTGAACGGCGGCATGGGCCTGCGCGACCACCTCGACGCGGCCCTGGCCCAGAAGGGCAGCGGCCAGGAAGTCGTCCAGCTGGTCATCTACGACCTGCCCGGACGCGACTGCTCCGCCCTCGCCTCGAACGGCGAACTCGGCCCGACGGAGATCGACAAGTACAAGACGCAGTTCATCGACCCGATCGCGGCGATCCTGTCCGACAGCAAGTACGCCTCGCTGCGGATCGTCACCACCGTCGAGCTCGACTCGCTGCCCAACCTGGTCACCAACACCGGCAGCCGGGCCACCGCCACCGCCAACTGCAACACCATGCTGGCCAACGGCAACTACGTGAAGGGCGTCGGCTACGCGCTGGCCAAGCTCGGCGCGATCCCGAACGTCTACAACTACCTGGACGCCGGCCACCACGGCTGGCTGGGCTGGGACGACAACTTCGCCTCCTCCGCCCAGGTCCTCTACCAGGCCGCAAACGCCGAGGGCGCGACCGTCGACGACGTCCAGGGGTTCATCACCGACACGGCCAACTACAGCGCCCTGAAGGAGAACAACTTCACCATCAACGACACGGTGAACGGCACCTCCGTCCGCCAGTCCAAGTGGGTCGACTGGAACCGCTACGTCGACGAGCTCTCCTTCGCCCAGGCCTTCCGCACCGAACTGGTCTCGGTCGGCTTCAACTCGGGCATCGGCATGCTGATCGACACCTCCCGCAACGGCTGGGGCGGCAGCGCGCGGCCGGCCGGCCCCGGCCCGACGACCAGCGTGGACGCGTACGTCGACGGGGGCCGCTACGACCGCCGGATCCACGTCGGCAACTGGTGCAACCAGGCCGGAGCGGGCCTCGGCGAGCGCCCGCAGGCCAGCCCGGCCGCCGGGATCGACGCCTACGTCTGGATGAAGCCTCCGGGTGAGTCGGACGGCTCCAGCTCAGCCATCCCGAACGACGAGGGCAAGGGCTTCGACCGGATGTGCGACCCGACGTACACGGGCAACGCCCGCAACGGCAACAACATGTCCGGCGCCCTGCCGAACGCGCCGCTGTCCGGGCACTGGTTCTCCGCCCAGTTCCAGCAGCTGATGGCGAACGCCTACCCGCCGTTGCCGTGACGGCAGCCTCCCCCGGGGCTCAGCCCTCCCGGGCCAGGCCCCGGCGGATGGCGGTCTCCACCGCCGAGTAGTCACCGTCCGGCCGCTCCAGTTCGCAGGGAGCGGCCGGCATCAGCGGTGGCTGGGCCATGAGACGGGGGCGGGAGCCGTGGTGCGGCTGGGCCGCGTGCACCAGGAACGGATGACAGAGGAAGACGTCGCCGGGACGGCCGGTGGCGTAGGCGAGGGGACGGTGCGCGGAGGCCTCGACCAGCCGCGGGGCGATCTCCAGACCGGACACGCCGTCCTCTCCGTAGGGCTCGAGCAGCGGCGGCACGTCGAGGTGCGAGCCGATCCGGATCCGGGTCGGGGCGTCCTCCCGCGTCACCTCGCTGAACAGGAAGAGCATCAGCAGGGCCCGGTCCCGTGAGCGCAGGTTGGTGAAGTACCAGCTCGCGCCCTCGGGAAGGTAGCTTCCCTCGATGTGCCAGCCCGCGTCGTCCGGCTCCTCGGGGTGCGGGAACCGCAGCGGGAAACTTCCCAGCGAATACCTGGGCACCCATCGGCCCTCGCCCACCAGCAGGTCGAACGCCCGATGCAGCGCGGGGGAGTTGGCCGCCGCCGCGAACGGGCCCTGGGCCATGTCCGCCACCCACACCACCGGGTCCTGCCAGGTGCCGGGGTCCTCCGGGTCGTAGCCCGTCTCCCGCCACAGCAGCCGGGCGCAGTCCTCGGCGACCCGCGGCGGGAACGCGCCCTCGATCTTCACGAAACCGTCGGTCAGGAAGCGTTCCACGAGGTCGTCGTCCACCGGGTCATCGTGCCCCGCCCGCCTTGCCGTCCGCATCGGGTTTTTTGCCGCATCGGCAACAGAACTGGCTTCCGGACGGGGCGTCGGCGCACCCTTGCGCCATCCGGACGAGAGGCTGATCCCATGGCGCACGACCACGACCACGACCACCGGCACAAGGGCACGCACACCCACGCGCACACCGACATCGACTGGGCCGAGATGGCCGATCACCTGGAGTCGCA
Organism: Streptomyces sp. NPDC007162; assembly: GCF_040634175.1. Lineage (NCBI taxonomy): Bacteria > Bacillati > Actinomycetota > Actinomycetes > Kitasatosporales > Streptomycetaceae > Streptomyces > Streptomyces sp. NPDC007162. Next base: position 922 of record NZ_JBEYFC010000706.1, on the reverse strand, counting down.
GGCGGAGCTCTTCACGCCCCTCTACGAGAACGCGCTGAGCTGGCTCGGCAAGGAGGTCACCGAGCCCGGGCTGATCGTGGACGCGGGCAGCGGACCCGGGGTGGTGTCGTGTCTGTTCGCCGAGGTCTTCCCGGGCGCCCGGGTACTGGCCGTGGACGGCAGCGCGCCGCTCCTGGACCGGGCCCTGGCCCGCGCCGAGCGACTGGGCGTCGGCGACCGCTTCGGCGTGCTCGCGGGTGAACTCCCCGGAGCGCTGGACGAGTTGGACTACCCGGCGGACCTGCTGTGGGCCGGGCACGCCCTGCACCACCTCGGCGACCAGCGGGCCGCGCTGACCGCCTTCGGCGAGCGGCTGGCCCCCGGAGGCACCCTGGCCATCCTGGAGGGCGGTCTGCCCAGCCGCTTCCTGCCCCGGGACATCGGCATCGGCCGGCCCGGCCTCCAGGCCCGGCTGGACGCGGTGCAGGAGGAGTGGTTCGAGCAGATGCGCACCGACCTGCCCGGCGCGGTGGCGGAGGCAGAGGACTGGCCCGCGCTGCTGAACTCGGCCGGCCTCAAGCACACCCGCAGCCGCAGCTTCCTGATCGACCTGCCCGCCCCGGCCTCCGACCGGGCCCGCGCCTACGCGACGGAGATCCTCACGCGTTTCCGTGACACGATCGGCGACGGTCTCGACGCCGACGACCGCGCCACCCTGGACCGGCTCCTCGACCCGGCCGACCCGGCGAGCGTCCACCGCAGGTCCGACGTGTTCGTCCTCGGCGCCCGTACGGTGCACACCGCGGTCCGGCCCCGGTAGGGGCCACCCGGACGGCCCGGTTCCGGGCGGTACCGGGCCGCGCGCCCACCCCGGGGGGTCGGCCGGCGGCGCACCGCCCCGGGCGGGTGTGGGGGAGGCACTGCTTCGCCCGCTGGGCCCCGA
>NZ_JBEYFC010000705.1:0-3728 GCF_040634175.1 Streptomyces sp. NPDC007162 | reverse complement strand
GCTCTGGGGCGACGGCCGTTCTGCACCGCCGCTCACTTCTGGAGCCGCCGCCCACCTTCCGTCCGCCGCGACGGCGATCGGCCACGACGCCGGCGTCCGGCTGGTGCCGGGCTCTCCCTACGCCGACAGCGCCGGAAGTACGGTCTCCGCGAACAGCCGCAGGCTCCGCCAGCCCTCCTCCAGCGGCATCCCGCCCGCCAGCGGATGCAGCACCAGGTTGTCCAGGCCCGCCGCCACGCACTGCTCCGGAGTGAGGATGCGGTAGACGCCCTCCGCGCGGAGTTCCGCCACCGTCGTCGCCGCCGAGCGCACCGCCGAGTGGATGTCCCCGGACTGCCAGGACGCGTAGGTCCGGGCCTCGTGCAGGAAGTGCTCCCCGTACCGAGCCCACGCCCGGTCCGGGTCCTCGGCGATGTGCAGCAGCGGTGTCTCGGCCGTCGGCATCATCGTCCAGCCCTCGGTGCCGTACTCGGTGAGCTTCTCCTTGTAGTACGCCTCCAGCTCCGGCAGGTGCGCGCTCGGGAAGAAGGGGAGGCCGAGCCGGGCCGCGCGACGGGCGGCGGCCTGGGAGGAGCCGCCGACCAGCAGCAGGGGGTGCGGGTCGGTGAAGGGGCGCGGGGTGACCCGTACCGTACGGCCGCGGTACTCGAACTCCTCGCCGGTCCACGCCCGCAGCACCGTCTCCAGCACCTCGTCCTGGATCCGCCCCCGGCGCTTCCAGTCCACGTCGAACAGGGCGTACTCCTCGGGCCGGTAGCCGATCCCGGCCACGGTCACCAGCCGCCCGCCGCTGAGCAGGTCGAGGACCGCGATGTCCTCCGCCAGCCGCAGCGGATCGTGCAGCGGGCCGATCACCGCCGACACGGTCACCGCGAGATGGCGGGTCGCACCGAACACCGCGCCGGCGAACGCGAAGGGTGACGGCAGCCAGTTGTTGTCGACCCCGTGGTGTTCCTCGGTCTGCACCGTGGTGACGCCGTGTTCGTCGGCGTACGCGGCCATCTCCACGGCCGCTCGGTAACGGGCGCCCAGGGACGCGGAGTCGGCCCCGGGCTCGACGAGGTTGAAGCGAACGACCGAGACGGGCATGGGAGTTCCCCTTCACCTTGGCCGGGCTGGTGGTGCGGGGACAGTAGCTGACGGTGCGTCAGACAGCCAGAGGTGCGGGCTCCCCGGCCGCCGCCGGCACCACCGCCGGCTTCGGCAGCAGCGCGTACAGCAGGCCCGATACGACGATCGTCGCGACCCACCCGAGGCCGTACCGCCCCACGGGGTTGTCCGATGCGAGCGGGCCGGTGAACCAGTCGGAGGAGGTGAACAGGAGGCCGGTCGCCAGGCCCAGCGCCCAGGCCGTGACCGCGGCGGGGGAGAAGCCCGCCCGGTACCAGTAGGCGCTGCTCGGCGTGGTGTCGAGCAGGGCGGCCGCGTCGTACTCCCGGCGGCGCAGCATGTCCACCCCGAACACGCCGACCCAGGCCGAGAAGGCGACGGCCAGCAGCGACAGGAAGGCGACGAACGAGCCCATGAAGGAGGTCGCCGCCAGCATCAGGACGCCGCCGAGGGCCAGCGAGATCACCGCGTTCACACAGACCGCCCAGTGCCGGGGCAGGCGGAAGCCGAGCGTCTGCGCGGTGAAGCCCGCCGAGTACATCGACATCGCGTTGATCAGCAGCATCCCCACCAGGGCGATGAGGAGGTAGGGCACCGCGAGCCAGAGCGGGAGGACCGCGCCCAGGAAGGAGACCGGGTCGGCCGCCTTGGCGAGGTCCGGCGTGGACGACGCCATCACCGCCCCCATCAGGACCATCGGGAGGACGACGATCCCGGCGCCGCCGACCGTGTTGCGCACGATCGCCGCCGAGGACGCGGTACCCGGCAGGTACCGCGTGAAGTCCGGGGCGGCCGGCGCCCAGCTCATCCCGCCCGCCGCGATCAGCCCGACCCCGGTGACCATCGCAGCCGTCGGCCCCGCGCCCCGCCCGAACACCCCGGCCCAGTCCGTCCGCGCGACCAGGTGGCCGAGGACCAGCAGGGAGAAGGCGCCGAACAGCCAGGTCGCCCACCGGTTGCAGCGCTGCACCGCCTTGATGCCCATGCCCGAGATCGCGAACGTGGTGACGACGAAGAGGAGCAGGGTGACGACGACCAGGGGAGTGTTGCTCCTGATCCCGAAGAGGATGTCCAGGACGGTCAGCAGCGCGTAGGCGCCGGTCACCGCGTTGATCGTCTCCCAGCCCCAGCGCGCCACCCAGATCAGCGCGCCGGGCAGCAGGTTGCCGCGCTGGCCGAAGACCGCCCGGGACAGCGCCATGCCCGGTGCCCCGCCACGCCTGCCCGCGATGCCGATCAGTCCGACCAGGCCGTACGAGACGACCGGTGCGGCGGTGCCGACCGCCAGGGCCTGCCAGAAGTTCAGCCCGAACGACACCGCGAGGCCCGCGCCCATGGTCAGCAGCAGCACGCTGATGTTGGCGGCGATCCAGGTGGGCAGCAGCCCGCGGGGTGTCGCGGTGCGCTCGGAGTCGGGGACCGGTTCGAGGCCGCGGGTTTCGAGGCCGTGGTGCTCCAGCGACTCTTCGAGATGTTCGAGGGCGCCATCGTGGTGGGCGGTGGTGCTCATGGTCAGCCATCGTACGTTAATCCGACGAATACCCCCAAAAGGTGCATCCTGCTTCGGAGAATCGTCCGAGACTTCCTCGCGGGGGAACAAGGTCCGCCGCGGGGCAGGGATGGATACTGGACGGGTTATGGAAACCGTCATCCTTGCTGTAGTCATCGCCGTGGTCGTGCTCGGTGCGCTCGGCGGGCTCGTCGTCGGCAGCCGGCGCAAGAAGTCGCTGCCCCCGCCGCCCCCCGCCGCGCCCGACATCACCGCGCCACCGGCCGAGCCGCACGTCGGCGACGAGGCCGAGACGCCGCGCGACGAACCGCGCCGGACGATAGAGGAGGTCGACCTTCCCGACGGCTCGGCTCCCGTCGTCGTCGAGGAGCCCCCCGCGGTCGAAGCGCCCGAGATCGAGATCCCGGAGCCCACCGCCGGCCGCCTGGTCCGCCTCCGCGCCCGGCTCTCCCGCTCCCAGAACGCCCTCGGCAAGGGGCTGCTCACGCTGCTGTCGCGCGAGCACCTCGACGACGAGACCTGGGAGGAGATCGAGGACACCCTGCTCACCGCCGACGTCGGTGTGCAGCCCACCACCGAACTGGTCGAGCGGCTGCGCGAGCGCGTCAAGGTGCTCGGCACCCGCACCCCCGACGAACTGCGCGGGCTGCTCCGCGAGGAACTGCTCAAGCTGGTCGGCACCGACGTCGACCGCACGGTGAAGACCGAGCCCGCCGACCGCAAGCCCGGCATCGTGATGGTCGTCGGCGTCAACGGCACCGGCAAGACCACCACCACCGGCAAGCTCGCCCGCGTGCTCGTCGCCGACGGCCGTACCGTCGTCCTCGGCGCCGCCGACACCTTCCGGGCCGCCGCCGCCGACCAGCTCCAGACCTGGGGCGAGCGGGTCGGCGCCCACACCGTGCGCGGCCCCGAGGCCGGCGACCCCGCCTCCGTCGCCTTCGACGCGGTGAAGGAGGGCAAGGAGATGGGCGTCGACGTGGTGCTCATCGACACGGCCGGACGGCTGCACACCAAGACCGGCCTGATGGACGAGCTCGGCAAGGTCAAGCGGGTCGTCGAGAAGCACGCCCCGCTGGACGAGGTGCTGCTCGTCCTCGACGCCACC
>NZ_JBEYFC010000704.1:0-3801 GCF_040634175.1 Streptomyces sp. NPDC007162 | reverse complement strand
CCTGCCGCTGCGACGGGGAGCGGCAGGTGACGACGACGAACCGGGCGTCGCGGCCATGACCGAACTGCCTCGGGGGCGACGCCGAACTGCCGCCGGTCGAGGCAACCGTGAAGCAGCCATTCGTCGAAACACCACCGACGGGAATCCGCTGCCAGGACTGTTCGAGTCGTGCGACGAGGGCGCAGTGACGCTCCAGGTCGCGCAGGCGGCTCGCCACTGTCCGGGCTGTCCCGGCGTTGCATGTCCACACGATCGTCCGCACGCCCCATGGTGGCGATTACGGCAAGGGTCTTCCACCAGCACTACGCCCAGCAGCACACCGACCGCTGGGCGCTGAGACGACAGGGACCGGTTGACTCCGGTGTCCCTCATGGTGCCGGCAGAAAGGGCACTGATTGTGAAAGCACTCATTGTGGGCGGTGGCATCGGCGGTGCTGCGGCGGCCCTGGCCTTGCAGCGGCAGGGCGTCGAGGCGACGGTCTTGGAGCGGGCTGCGGAGATCTCTGAGGTCGGTGCCGGGTTGTGGGTCACCGCGAACGGCATGGCCGCCCTGCGTCACCTCGGCTGCGCCCCGCAGGTCGAGAGCCGGTCGGGGGAGATGACCGTCCACGTGTACCGCTCCATCGACGATGACCGGGTGCTCTTCCAGACCAGGCTTGGCCCCGACGCCGCCCGGATTTTCGGGGCGCCTTCCTACCAGGTCCATCGGGCCGACCTGCTCGCAGCCCTCGTCGACGGGCTCGCTCCGGGTACAGTGCGCACCGGCGCACAAGTCGCCGACATAAGGCAGGAAGCTGACGGCGTGACGGCGGTCCTCGACCACGGCGAGGAGATCCGTGGGGATTTCCTGGTGGGCGCCGACGGACTCCGCTCGACCGTCCGCCGGTTCGTCGCGGGAGGTGACGAGGCGCGCTTCGCGAACCTGGTGGCCTGGCGGGCGGTCTTTCCGTTCGAGCGGATCGCCCACCTGCGGCTCGATCCCGGTGAGATATCGACCTGGGCGGGGCCGGGACGCTCGGTCGTGGCTTATCCGCTCCGGCACGGCGAGCTCTACAACTTCGTCGGCTTCGTGCCCATCTCGGAAGTCACGAGGGAGTCGTGGACTCGCTCGGCCGACGTCGCCGACCTACGACGGTCGTTCGCGGGCGTGTGCGCGCCGCTGCAGACGATCATCGACTCGATCGACGAAGCCTTCGTGACCGGTCTGTACTTCCGGGACCCACTCGAGCGGTGGCACGAAGGCCGGGCAGTGCTGCTCGGGGACGCGGCGCATCCAGCGCTGCCGACGGCTGGTCAGGGCGCCGCGCAGGCCCTGGAGGATGCTGTTGTCCTGGCCGCCCGCGTCACCGCCCACGGGCCCGAGGACATCGAATCGGCCCTGGTCGACTACACCATCCGGCGACGCGGACGGACGGCACGAGTGATCGCGCTCTCCCGGGCCAACGCCCACATGATCACCCTGGGCGACGCGGAACTCGTGCGGGCCCGGGACAACCGGTTCCGCGGGATGCAGGATCTCGATCCGCTGGGGCAGGTCCCCTGGAACTGGCTGTGGAGCCACGACGCGGCCGCCGCCGCGACTCGCCCGTTCACGGAAGAGCCGGGTCCGCGCCCGCCAGGAGTCGACGACGGGTGCGTGCTCAGCGTCGAGGAGCAGGCAGCGGGCTGGCTCGGTGAGCGGGCCGGGCGCGAGCGCCATCTCCTGTCGGTGGAGACACCTCCGCCCGCAGTGGGCCTGAACCTGGACGGCACACATGCGTTGGAGGTCGCCTCGCCGACCGGCACCACCTCGGAGACCGTCGTTCTCTTCCTGCACGGTGGCGGGTTCGTCTGCGGATCGGCCCGGTCGTCCGCTGCGAGCGCGGCCCGGGTCGCCGCGGCTCTCGATGCAAGTGCCGTGATCGTCGACTACCGACTGGCGCCCGAGCACGGCTACCCGGCCGCCGCCGACGATGCGTATCGGGCCTACCGCGCCCTCGTCAGGGCACGGCCGGGAGCGCGGCTTGTTCTGTGCGGTGTCGAGGCGGGTGCGCATCTCGCGCTGGGCGTCGCGCAGGCCGCCCGGCACGAGGGGCTGGCGTCGCCCGGATTCCTGTACCTGGTCTCCCCATGGGTGGACCTCCAGCCGACCGGACAGTTCGACGCCCATGGACTCCTTCGCCTTGATGCGAGTGGCGACAACGAGGCCCGTATCGTCCGTGCGGCGTCCTATGTGCAGGGGACGATCGCGGTGGACGATCCGAGGGTCGCGCCCCTGAAGGCCGATCTGAGCGGATTGCCGCCCATGGTGATCCATGCCGCTGCCGGCGAGTCGCTGCGTGCCGACGCGGAGCGACTCACGACGCGAGCCAGGGAGCAGGGGGTTGAGGTGAATCTGGAGTTGTTCGACGACGCACCGCACGACATGCACGCATTCGGCGACCTGACCGCCGCCCGGCGCGCACTCGATCGCCTGCGCGAGTGGGGCAAGGAGTTCGCCCGGGCCACCAAAACGGGCATGCGGTGACCGCCTCACAGATCGATCGCGCGAGGCGTCAAACCCTCGGCGATGTCTTGCATCGCACGGCGGTGCGATATCCCGCCAAACTTGCCATCGTCGACGGAGAAACGGAGTTCACATTTGCGGAGTTCGACGCGGTGGTGGACCGGTTCGCGCAGGCGTTGGCCGCAGCCGGTCTCACGAAGGGCGACCGCCTGGCCCTGATGAGCCGCAATTGTTGGCACTTCGCGGTGTTGGTGTTCGCGACGGCACGGCTCGGCGTCATTCTGGTGCCGGTCAACTTCATGCTGACCGAGGCAGAGGTCTCGTACGTCCTCGACAGCAGCGGTGCGACGGGCTTCTTGGTCGAGGACGGCTTGCTGTCGGCAGTATCGGGCGCGGTGGACTCCCGGATCGCGGTCCGTGGAGTGATCCGCCTGGCGGGTCATGTCACGCCGTCCGGCTGGATCGACGTCGCCGACTGGGCGCAGGGCGGACCGGCGTACGAGTCGCTGGACCCCCCGATCGACGACGACGACCCGATCCGGCTGATGTACACGAGTGGCACGGAGTCACGTCCGAAGGGTGTTGTGCTGTCGAGCCGGTCGCTGATCGCCGAGTACACCAGTTGTCTTGTCGACGGGAAAATGACGCACGACGACGTCGACTTGCATGCGCTCCCGCTGTATCACTGCGCGGCGCTGGATGCCTTCCTCGGGCCGGACGTCTATGTCGGTGCCACCGGGATCATCCTCCGAAGTCCGGATCCGACCGCGATCCTGCAGGCCATCAGCAAGCATCGCGTCACCAAGTTCTTCGCGCCGCCGACGGTATGGATCTCGATCCTGCGCTCGCCGCTGTTCGACGAGACCGACCTGTCATCACTGCGCAAGGGATACTACGGAGCGTCCCCGATGCCTACCGAGATCCTGCGCGAAATCCAGGAGCGGCTGCCCGGCATTGAGCTGTGGAACTTCTATGGGCAAACCGAGCTCGGACCGCTGGCCACGCTGCTGCCGCCAGAGGATCAGGCCGAGCATGCCGGGTCGGCCGGTCGGTCCGTGCTCAACATCGAGACCAGGGTGGTCGACTCGGACGGTCTGCCCGTTCCCCCGGGCACTGTGGGCGAGGTCGTCCATCGCGGACCACACATTGCGTTGGGCTACTGGGGCGACCCCGACAGCACGGCGGCCGCCTTCCGGTCGGGTTGGTTCCATTCGGGAGACCTGGCCGTGATGTCACCTGACGGCCGATTGACGATCGTCGACCGGATCAAGGACATGATCAAGTCCGGCGGTGAGAACGTGGCCAGCCGTGAGGTC
>NZ_JBEYFC010000703.1:0-3820 GCF_040634175.1 Streptomyces sp. NPDC007162 | reverse complement strand
CGACAGCCCCGAGTCCGCGATGGACGCCGTCGTCAACATCGAGCTGCTGACCCGCGCCGAGATGCGCTACCTGTTCCCCCGCTCGGAGCTGCTGATACCGGGGTCCCCGGATACTCCCCTGTGGTACCCGAGGACCCCGGAGTGCCGGGGCGGCGGGTTGTCAGCGGTTGGCCAGCCGGTCCAGGTCCGCCTGGGTGCCGTTGAAGACGTCCGCGGTCGCCGGGGCCTGGATGCCCGGGAAGAGCGCGGCGTCGGTGTACTGCCACATCGACCAGGTCGTCGAGCCGTCCGGCAGCGGCGGCTCGGTGATCGACCGGCGGTAGTCCGCGAGTTGCAGCGGATATCCGGCGAGGGCGGTGGTCGAGCCCAGGCAGTCGTCCAGGAAGGACTTCTGGGTGTAGACGATCGGGGTGCGGCCGAAGGCCGCCGTCACCCGGTCGAGCCAGGCCCTGATGTCGTCCACCGTGGCGTAGGCGGGGCAGCGGCCGGTGCCGTCGTCCATGCGTTCCAGGTCGAACACCGGCGGCAGGTCGCCCGCGCGCTGCCCGGTGTAGCCGGTCGCCCGTACCGCGGCGATGAACAGGTCGGCCTGCGCGGCGCCGGTGTCCGGCGACGAGCCCGTGTAGAAGTGGTACGGCGCGACGGCCAGCCCCGCCGCCCTGGCCGCCGGCAGGTCGGTGGCGAGGTACGGGTCGGTGACGTTGAGGCCCCGGGTGGCCTTGACCGTCGCGAACTCCACGCCCGAGGCCCGTACGGCGGCCCAGTCGATCGGCGCGCCGCCGGGGTGCTGGTACTCGGCCGTGTCGAGGCCGTCGACCGGATAGCCGGCCGGGCGCGGTGGCGTGCAGTACGTGTCACGGCCGGCCCAGTCCACCAGCTTCGCCCAGGTGTTGGGGCCCACGACACCGTCGGTGCCGAGACCGGCGCAGCTCTGGAACTCGATGGCCCGGGCCTGGGTGCCGCCTCCGAAGTCGCCGTCGATCGTGAGCGGCGGGTAGTGGAACGGCTCCATGGCCAGGTTCAGCCGGCACTGCACCTCCTTGACCTCGACGCCGTTCGCGCCCTTTCGCAGGGTCGGGCGGGTGTCGGTGTGGCCGCACACCCCGGCCTGCGCCGTGGCCGGGGTGCCCGGGGTGGCGCAGGTGTGCGGCTGGGCGGCCCAGGTGTTCAGCGCGGCCCAGGTCTCCGGCCCGAGCACGCCGTCCACGCCCAGTCCGGCGCACGCCTGGAACTCCTTAACCCGGGTCTCGGTCGCCGCCCCGAAGGAGCCGTCCGCCGCGATCGGCGTGTACCGGCTCGGCTTCGTCGCCAGGTCGAGTTCGCACTGCGCCTCGGCCGTCGGGTCCCCCGTGGCTCCCAGCCGCAGAATGGGCTGTTCAGCGGTGTGCCCGCAGACCGCGACCGCGCCCGCGCCCGCGGTGGCCGCGGCCCGGACCGCCTGGGCCGCCTGGGCCGCGACGGGCCCGTACAGGGGCAGGACCGTTGCCACCGCGAGGGTCAGGCCCCGCAGAAGCGTCCTCCGTCCCATCTGGTGATTCCCTCCGGTAGTCGGCCGGGAGCCCCCGGCGCGCACCAGGCTGGCAGCGGCCGTCCCGACGTACGCGGCGCCCGGTACCGATTGGGACGCCGGGACGATGACACGCCGGTGACCTGCGAGGACGGATCAGTGCTGGGATGCACATGGGACACGCGCGACCCAGGAGGCGGTTCAGCCGGGTGCTGCAAATGATCCACAAAGGTTTGTTGGGCAAGGCTTGTCCGGTGTCCCGGCAGGCTGCGGCGATGCGCCGCCTAGCATGTGCGTGCCACGTCTGTGTGGCACCTGTGCGTGGCACATCGGGGCAGGTGGGAGAGCGGATGGGAACGAGCCGGCGCATGGTGCTTGCGGCTCTGGCCGGGGGAGTCCTGGCGGGCTGCGGTGCACCGGCCAAGGACAGCGCGGCGACCGAGGCGACCGCTGTGAGCAGGACGGGGACGGCGGCCTCCGGACCGCCCTCGCCCCGGATCTCCGCCACCGGTCCCGCGGCCGTGTCGCCGCACCGGACGGCCCGGCCGCCCGCCGTCACCCGCGCCGAGATCGTCACCGAGTACGGCCACGCCGTGCCCCGCACCTGGGGCTTCGACGCGCCCGGCGTGGTGCACCGGCTGCCCGCCGGGCACCGCGGGATCGCGCTGACCTTCGACGCCTGCGGCGGCCGCGGTGGCAGCGGCTACGACCGGGACCTGATCGACTTCCTGCGCAAGCGCGAGGTCCCGGCCACCCTGTTCCTCAACTCCCGCTGGATCGACGCCAATCCGGCCCTCTTCCGCAACCTGGCCGCCGAACCGCTCTTCGAGATCGGCAACCACGGCACCCGCCACCTCCCGCTCTCCGTCACCGGCCGCTCCGCCTACGGCATCCCCGGCACCCGCAGCGCCGCCGAGGTCTACGACGAGGTCGCCGGCAACCGGGAGAAGCTCACCCGCCTGCTGGGCGAGCCGCCGCGGTTCTTCCGCTCCGGCACCGCGTACTGCGACGACGTCGCGGCCAGGATCGTCTCCGCGCTGGGCGAGCGGTTCGCCGGCTTCTCGGTCAACGGCGACGCGGGCGCCACCTTCACCCCCGAGCAGGTCCGTACGACCGTCGGGTCCGCACCCGCGGGGTCCGTCGTCATCTGCCACATGAACCACCCCGAGGGCGGTACGGCCGAGGGCATCGCCGCGGCCGTACCCCGTCTGCTGGACGCCGGCCACACCTTCGTACGGCTCTCGGACGCCCTGCACTGAGGACACCGGCCGAGAGCCCCGGCCACCGGACCCGACGGCGCGGTGAACACGGTGCGGATCCGTGGGCAACCGTGCCCGCCCCCCGTATGTCTAGGCAGCGTGACGCATCATCAGGTCCCGCTGTCCGCGGACGGTGAGGCCGCTCGATCCCGAAGGGGGATTCCATGCGCATCCGTCCGGCCGTCACCGCCGTGTCCCTTGCCACCGCCCTGTCCGTGTCGATCCCGGCGGCCGCCCACGCGGCGGACCGGGCCGGGGCCGCCGACACGACGTTCTCGCACGTCGTCGTCAACGGCGGCAAGGACCTCGTACTGGGCCTGACCACGAAGAAGACCGTCACCATCACCTGGACGGCGACGGACCCCGACGGCATCGCCGCCTCCTGGGCCTACCTGTGGCACGGCCGGAACACCGATGACGCCGACGGCGTCCTGCCGCACTACCCGTCGAACGGCACCTGCGCGGTGTCGGCCACCGACCCCACCTCCGCCACCTGCGCGGTGAGCTTCGGTGTGGACGCGGCGAAGGACCTCCACCGCAACGCCGTCGCCGGCACCTGGCAGGTGCTCGCCGGGGCGCAGGACGGCACCGACGACTGGACGGAGATCGACGCCGCGGGCACGGCTCACCTCAAGCGGCTGGCCAGGGCCACCGTGAACGCCTCGCCCGAACCGGTGCGCAAGGGCAGAACGATCACGGTCACCGGCAGGATCACCCGCGCGAACTGGGAGAGCGGCAGCTACACCGGCTACCAGGGGCAGCGGGTCGAGCTGCAGTTCCGCAAGAAGGGCAGCAGCACCTACACCACGCTGAAGACCGTCACCACCGGCAGCGGCGGATCGCTGCGGACCACCACCAAGGCCCGGACGGACGGCTACTTCCGCTTCCGTTTCGCCGGCACCACGACCACCGGCCCGGCGACGGCGGCCGGGGACTTCGTCGACGTCAGGTGACGGACCGGGTCCGGCCCGGACCCGCGAACGCCGCAGCGCGGGCCGGGAGTCGTCCCGGTCTGGAGCAGTTGCCGGTGCGCTTCGTCGAGCACCAGCTCGTC
>NZ_JBEYFC010000702.1:0-3824 GCF_040634175.1 Streptomyces sp. NPDC007162 | reverse complement strand
CCGGCAGCCGAAGGCGAGGGTTGATAAGCCACCCCGAAAGCCTCCCACTCACAAGGCCACCCCACCCACCGAACTTACGAAAAGATCAGTAGGGCTTGCAGATCATTAACACGTCGTCTTGATCTTGCTGTTGGGGTCGCCGGTCTGGGCTCGAATCCGAGCCTGGAGGGCTGTGAGGGCGGAGGGTGGAGTGGCCGCTGGCGGGATGACGATGCTGTGCGTCTTGAGCAGCCTCCTGATCTTCAGCAGGGTGCGGTGCATGGCGGTCCGACTGCTGTCGAACAGCACCGCGAGGGGTTCCGCGGCCAGATTGACCCGCAGGTGAAGGACGGCCGCCAGGACCTGGTCGGAGAAGGCGAGCCGGGGCGGGCGGCCGCGCTTGACGTCGCCGTCGACGGCCAAAGTGTCGGCGAGATCGCTCAGTTGCTGCCGGGACATGCCGGTCAGGACGGGGTCGGACAGGAGAGCATGGTCCCACTCCGGGGCCGGCTTTTGCGGAGCCCGCGGCGCTGGGATGGCGGAGCACGACTGGGGGTGCAGGGCATAGTTCCAGTCGCCGTGGAAGGCATGTCGGGTCAGTGGCAGGGCCGCCATCTCCGCGTCGCCGATCTGGACTCCGGTGGGGTAGGTGTTGGTGTCCAGCTCGGCCGTGACGCGCAGTCCGGTGCGGGTGGTGGTCGCGGCGATGGACTGGACGATGACTTCGTGGCTGGTCAGCGGGCAGCCGCGCCAGTTCATGGTGATGTGCGAGAAGAGCCTGTGCTCGATCTTGTTCCACTTCGATGTGCCCGGCGGCAGGTGGCAAACGGTGATCGTCAGTCCTGTTTCGGCGGCGAGCCGGGCGAGTTCGAGCTTCCAGGCCCGGGTCCGGTAGCCGTTCGAGCCGCCCGCGTCGGCGGTGATGAGCAGTCGTGTCGCCTGCGGGTAGGCGGCCCGGCCCTGGCCGGACCACCAGCGGCGGATCGATTCCACTGCGAACGCGGCGGTGTCGTGATCGGTGCCCACGTTGACCCAGCCGGTGTCCGCCGCGAGATCGTAGATCCCGTACGGGACGGCCTTGCCCAGCTGCGGGTCTGCGAAGTCATGGACGTTCACCGGCACCGGATCAGCCGCAGGCCGCCACTGACGGCCGTTGTTCTTGAACTCGCCGACGAGCTCCTTCTTCTTGGTGTCCACGCTGATCACCGGCTGGCCGGTGTCCCGGTGATCGCGGGCCTGCTCGTTGAGATAACGGAACTGGGCATCCCGGTCCGGATGCTGGCTGCCCTCGATGGTCTTGGCGTTGGCCTGCAGACTGAAGCCTTCCTCCCGCAGCAGGTCCGCGACGGTGTCCGCACTGACTTTGTGCCCGGTCCGAGCCAGCTCCCGCGCTAACGTGCGGGTCGACTTCACCGTCCACCGCAGCGGTGACATGGGATCACCGCGCTCGTCCGGCTCGACCAGCGCCAGCAGCGCCGGCCGCAGCCCCGAATCGAGATCTGCGACCCTCTTGCGGCCTCCGCCTGGCCGCCGCACCCGCCCCAGAGGCTCCTCACCGGTCTCCAGCTCGAACACGCCCTTGCGGACCGTGGTCTCACTCACCGAGGCCGCCCGCGCGACGGACCGAACACCACCGTGTCCCAGGACACGGGCCTCTGCGGCCATCAGCAGCCGTCGCTGACGCTCATCCAGATGCGGGAACAACACTGAGAACTTCATGGCGAGTTGGGTACGGATCTCGTCCGGGATGCGCATACCACACCAACGAGCCTTAGGACGGGAAGCAACACCTTGATGATCTGCAAGCCCTTAGGTGCCAATTGGGTTACATCTGACGATGCCTTGTGAGCAGGGGTTTCCCGTTCGCCGCAGAGGCCCCCAGTCACGTTGCTAGAAGCCCCGCTCAGGCATGAAGTGACAACCGGAGGAGGAGCGTGGCGGACCATTCGACCGCCACGCCTCCGAGGCTCGGGCGTCAGGAGTCGGTCACCGTGACCTGCAACGGCCCGCTCGGTGCCGGGGAACCCACGTTGGAGTAGCCGTACTGCGCGTAAAGTCCGCCCTCATCGGTCAGCTCGAATCCGACGGTATACACGCCGGGCGTCAACCCTTGCGGCAGATCGACCCCTATCTGCACGGTCCCCTCGGTCACCGCGGAGAGACCGCCGTAGCCTCCGCTGACGGGACGGCCAGCGGAGTCGTAGACGGTGACGCTGAATCCGTTGACTCCCGCGAAGGAGGTCACGTCAGCGGTCAGCACGACATTCCGGGGCAGGGCACTAGCAGCGATCGTTGTGAAACTCAGCGACGCGGCAGTTGCCACGGGGGGCGTGGTATCCGGAATCTGCGTTGCCACCAGGTTCAGGTCCGGGCCGTCGAAGTATGAACCGTACGCCGCCACGTCTCCGGCACCGTCCACGAGGGCAATACCCGTAATGATGCATTCCTTGCTGCGATTGAACATGTTGGCGGGAACGGTGATCGTGCCGTCATCGCTGATGGCGGGCGCCTCGGTGATCGATCCGCCGCAGCCCGTGTCCGTCCACACAGTGACCGAGGTGAGCCCTTGGCGCACGCCGTTGGGCTTCATTGTGATCGAGAGCTTCTGCTGTTCGGACCAGTCGTTCACGGCCTTCGGGGTGATGGAGAAGTCGCCGGCCTGCAGAGTCGCGTTCTGAGTGATGTGAACAGGTGCGAGGTTCAGGTTTCGGTAGACGGAGGTGTTTCCGGCGTTGTCGGTCAGCCCGATGCGTGAGACGGCCCACGTACCAGCTGCGGCTGCGGCCGGGATGGTGACCGAGACGCTGCAGATGATCTCGTTGCTGCCCCAACCACCAGTGTTGGGACCGCAGGAGGTGTTGCCATCGTCGGCTGTCACCACCTTGAGCTTGCCGGATGCCGTCTGCCCGCCCGGCCCGGCGACGGTGACCTCACCCTTGTAGAAGCCGGACTCGGGATCGGCGACGTCGATGTAGTAGGCCACGGTGACGGGCTTTGCCGCGTTGTAGAGATACCTCGGCGCGTCGGGCGGCAGGGAGACGTCTTCGTAAGTCGGTCCGGTGGAGTCGACCGACTCCTTGGCCGTGACGATGTTTGCGAACTCCGAGAGCCGGTCTTTGTCGACCGTCAGGGTGTTCCCCCGGTCGTCCGAAGCGGTGACTCTGACGACCGCCCAGTTGGCGCTGGCCTGCGCCGCGTACTGCGGCACACTGAAGTCGTAACTGTATGTGGATGACTGGGCGTTCCCGGACACGGAGTTGGTCATCGCAGAGCCGTTCGGCTGCAGCGAGTAGCTGATGTCGAAGGCGGGCCCCACGGTGCTGCCGGCGGCGGAGACCTGCCGGACGTAGACGTCGCCCGAGACAGCGGCGGCGCTCGCGTTGCCGTCCTTCACAGCCCAATTGAGGGTCGCGATCGCATCCCCGGCCGTGGCGTCAACGGTCAACGGGTTGAACGAGAGAGCACTGAGCTCCAGTCCTCCTTCCTTTTCCGCGGCCTGCGCAGGCCCCACCGAGACCGCGCCCAGCAAAGCCGCTGTCACAAGACCTACGACCGCCCGGGATATCAGGGGTCTGCCTCTTCGTAAACGCATCGTTCGCTACCTTCCCTCGCGCTGACCCAGGTGGATCAGCCGCCCGATGCTAACAATCGCGGTGCTCCGCCCATCGGGTAATTTGCACCGCGTGTGTTCAGCCAAAGACCTTTGGGCGTATGAGAGTTGCAACGTGAGTGAGCAGGCCTGAAGCGCAGTTCGAGACCTCAGCTTGAAGATCGAGCCCAAGGGTTACATCTGCCGATGCCTTGCGAGTCGGGGATCCCCGACTACCGGGGCGAGGGCGGGAGCC
>NZ_JBEYFC010000701.1:0-3830 GCF_040634175.1 Streptomyces sp. NPDC007162 | reverse complement strand
CCGGGAGATCGGGTTCACGGATCGCTACATGTATAGACGAGTAGATAGGAAGTGTCCTGTGCGCACCATCCGTGTGGAGACCACCGCCGCCACGATCCTGCTGACCGAGGCCCCCGAGCCGAAGGTCCGCGACCGCCAGACCGGCGAGATCGCCAAGGACGCCGTGAGCGGGGAGGCGCTGATGACCATCGGCGTCGTCTACATCGAGGACGGCGAGTCCGCCCTGATCAAGGTCACCGTTCCCGAGGGCGGCGTCTCGGAAGGGCTCGTCCTCGGCTCGCCCGTCTCGCTGCCGGGGCTCATCGCCCGGCCGTGGGAGTCCGTGTTCAACGGCCAGCAGCGTCACGGCATCGCCTACCGCGCCGCCGCCGTCACCCCGGCCACGTTCCCGGCCAGCGCCGGGGCTGCCGCCTGATGTCCGACCTGACGACACTCCTGGAGGTGGGTGGTCCCCTCGCCGCGCTGGGCGGTGGGGCCGCCTACACCCGGGCCAAGCATCCGGCGGTCTACTGGTCCGCGGTCGGCGGCCCGATATCCACGGTCCGCCTGCTCAGCTCGTACGGCTCCGTCATGGACGCCTGCGGCCTGACCGTGGCGCCCTCCTGGCTGCGGGTCCTCGCCGTCAAGGCCACCACCCGTCGGGAGATCCGGCCGGTCCCGCCCCGCCGGGGCATCCTCCGTCCCACCTCGACCGGGCTGCGCTTGCGGCTCCGGCTCGCTCCCGGGCAGGAACCCGCCGACGTCGCCGCCTCGGCGGAACGCCTGCGGCACGCCTGGGGCGTCCATGCCGTCTACGTCACCACCGTCAAACCGGGCGTCGTGGAACTGCGGCTCGTCGGGTACGACGTCCTGCGGCGAGTGCGGATGCCTCGCAAGACCGGCGGCGGCTTCCTGAAGGTGCCGGTGGCGCTGCGCGAGGACGCCATGCCCTTCGTCCGCGACTACCGCACCGTCCCCCACCAACTCACCCTCGGCGCGACCCTGTCCGGCAAGTCCATGTACCTGCGCCACCTCATCTCCGGGCTCGCCCGACAGGACGGCGTCGCGCTCGTCGGCATCGACTGCAAGCGGGGCGTCGAACTGGCGCCCTTCGCCGCCCGCCTCTCCGCCCTCGCCACCGACCCCGACGAAGCCGCCAAACTGCTGCCCGTGCTCGTCAAGGAAATGGAGGACCGATACGACCTGATCAAGGCCCGACAGGGCATCGCCCCGGACACCCCCGACGAAGAGATCACCTCCGACATCTGGGGCCTGCCCGACACCCAACGCCCCACCCCCATCGTCCTGTTCATCGACGAAGTCGCCGAACTCTTCCTCACCGCCACACGCAAGGACGAGGACCGCCGCGACGAGATGGTCACCCAGCTCATCCGCCTCGCCCAGCTCGGCCGCGCGGCCGGCATCTACCTCGAAGTCTGCGGCCAGCGCTTCGGCGCCGAACTCGGCAAGGGCGCCACCATGCTCCGCGCCCAGCTCACCGGCCGCGTCTGCCACCGCGTCAACGACGAAGCCTCCGCCAAGATGGCCCTCGGCGACATCGCCCCCGAAGCCGTCTACGCCGCCTGCTCCATCGCCCCCGAGACACCCGGCCTCGCCGTCGCGGGTGACACCTCCGGAGGCTGGTCCCGCATCCGCACGCCGTACCTCTCCCTCGCCGACGCTGCTGCCATCTGCCACGACTCGGCAGACCTGGTCCCCGATGTCCCCGCCCTCAAGCCCTTCCGGCCCGACGTCCCGGCACGACCGCTCACCACACCGGGCCCGGTCGTACAGCCGCACCCCGTCACCGACTGACCCACCCCGGCCTCTCCGCGCCATGCCCCTACCCCTCCCATGCCCGAAACCGGAAGGAGCCGCATCATGCGCGCCCAGCTTGCCCGCGTCGACGCGGTGCTCGTCCAGGCGCTCATCGCCGCCGCACTGTCCTTCGCCCACCTCCACGACGTCGCCTCAGCGGCCGAACAGGACGGATGGAAAGCCTGGGCCTACCCCGTCTCCGTCGACCTCCTGCTCGTCGCCGCCTGGCGCCGACTGCGCACCGGCACCACGAAAGCCGCCGCCTGGTGCTGGTTCGTCATCGCCCTCGTCGCCTCCCTCGGCGCAAACATCGCCACCGCCGGCCTCCTCGACCTCGACAACGTCCCCGCCTGGCTGCGCATCCTCGTCGCCGGATGGCCAGCCGTCGCCTTCCTCGGCGGCACCCTCCTCGCCCACACGACACCAAAGGCACCCGTTGTCGTAGAGACCACCGACGACGACCAGAAGCAAGAGCCCGAACCGACTCCCGAGCCACCCGCCGAAGAGCAAGTACCCCCACATCCACCGGTCCCGGCCGCCCTCGTCGCGCACGCCCGCAAAGTCGCGACCGAGCACCACACCCGCACCGGCAACCCCATCGACACCCCGACCCTCCGCGCCCGCCTCGGCGTCCCAGCTCCCATGGCCGAAGCCATCGCCGCCCAACTCTGAAAGGAGAACCAGGACCCGTGACCGCCAACCGCCGCTTCCGCAACCTCACCCGCATCGGCCCCGTCCAGATCGGCACCGCCTACGACGACCGGGGCCGCGAGAAACACACCGCCGCCTGCACCGCACCCCGCTGCGGCTTCTCCGCCTACTACGACAGCCGCGCCGCCGCCGAACTCGCCGCCCGCACCCACCGCTGCCCCGTCCGCTGAAAGGACCCCGCACCCCGTGACCGTCAGTCTGCCGCTCGTCGTCGTCCTCGGCTTCTTCGCCTGGGCGGCCGTCCGGTTCCTCGGCGTCCGCACCTGGATCGTCGTCCTGGTCGCCCTCTTCGGCTTCTGGCTCTCCCACACCTTCCTCGCCCCCGCCATCGAATCCGGCACGCGCTCCGGCGTGACCGTCATAAACGGCTCACATGCCTAGACGAGTAGATAAGGAGTTCCCGGCCGTGTTCCTGCCCAAGTACCCCGACAGCCCCACCCCGCCGCCTGCGCACACCCACGCCCCGACCGACCCGGCCCCTGTCCGGCGCTCCGCTCTCCCGGCCGTGTCCGTCAGTACCGGCGCCGTCGTCGCCGTGCTCACGGGTGGCGTGGTCCTCACCGCGCTCCTGGCCGCCGTCGCCGTGTCGGCCGTCTCGGTGGCCATCGCCGCCGTGGTCCTGCGTTCCCTGCTGCGCGAGCACAGCCGGCGCTGATCCCTCTGCCCGACCCCGGGGGCGGCCACGACACCGCCAAGCATCCGGCCGCCCCGGGGCCCGTCACTCCTGACCGAGCCAGCCAGAAGGAGACAGCCATCTTCACCCGCACCACCCCGCCCCCGCTGCGCGAACTCACCAACCTCGCCTCGGGCGGCACCCTGCCCGGTATCCTCCGCCAACTCTCCGGCCTTGGCGGCTGCACCAACCCCATCCGCCTCGACGGCCACCGCACCGAGTACGACGTCGACACCACGACCGGCGAGATTGGCCGCATCCTCCAGCACCTCGACTCCACGGACCTGCCCGCCGGCCAACTCCTCGTCCGCTGCAACAACCGCCGTACGACCCGCTGCGCGGCCTGCGCCGAGGTCTACCGCCGCGACACCTTCCACCTGATCACCGCCGGACTCCGGGGCGGCAAGGGCACCCCGGAACAGGTCGCCGCGCACCCCCGCGTCTTCGCCACCTTCACCGCCCCCGGCTTCGGCCCGGTCCACAACCGCCGCACCGACGGCCGCGCCTGCCGCTGCGGCACCCACCACGACCAGGACGACGACGCCCTCGGCACCCCGCTCGACCCGGACACCTACGACTACGAAGCGGCCGTTCTCTGGAACGCCCACGCGGGTGCCCTCTGGCGGCGCTTCTCGATCTACCTCCGCCG
>NZ_JBEYFC010000700.1:0-3871 GCF_040634175.1 Streptomyces sp. NPDC007162 | reverse complement strand
ACCGCGCCCGACCCCGACCCGGTGCCGCCGTTCACCGGACCGACCGAAGTCCTGGTCCCCGGCGGTCCGTTCACCATGGGCACCTCCACCGAGCCCTGGGCGCTGGACAACGAACGCCCGGCGCACCGGCGGGAGGTGGCGCCCTTCTGGATCGACACGACCCCGACCACCAACGCCCAGTACCTGGCGTTCATCGAGGACGGCGGCTACGAGCACGAGCGCTGGTGGACGCCCGAGGGCTGGGCGCACGTCCGCGAACACGGTATCCACGCCCCGCTGTTCTGGCGGCGCGAGGACGGCCGGTGGCTGCGCCGCCGGTTCGGGGTCACGGAGCTCGTGCCGCCAGAGGAGCCGGTGCTGCACGTGAGCTGGTACGAGGCGGACGCCTACGCCCGTTGGGCCGGTCGCCGGCTGCCCACCGAGGCCGAGTGGGAGAAGGCGGCCCGGCACGACCCGGCCGAGAACCGTTCGCGCCGCTACCCGTGGGGCGACGCCGACCCCACCCCGGTCCACGCCAACCTGGGCCAGCGGCATCTGCGGCCCGCTCCGGCGGGCAGCTACCCCGAGGGGGAGTCGCCGCTGGGCGTACGGCAGTTGATCGGCGACGTGTGGGAGTGGACGTCGAGCGACCTGCTCCCCTACCCCGGCTTCAGCGCCTTCCCGTACAAGGAGTACTCGGAGGTGTTCTTCGGCCCCGAGTACAAGGTGCTGCGCGGCGGCTCGTTCGCCGTGGACCAGGTGGCCTGCCGGGGCACGTTCCGCAACTGGGACTACCCCATCCGGCGGCAGATCTTCTCCGGATTCCGCACCGCCCGTTCCGCGGAGACCGTCTGATGTGCCGTCACCTGGCCTTCCTGGGGCCCGCGGAGCCGCTCGGCAGGCTGCTCGTGGAGCCCGGACACTCCCTCTACCGCCAGTCGTGGGCACCGCGGCGGCAGCGGTACGGGACGGTCAACGCCGACGGTTTCGGGGTGGGCTGGTACGACCCGGAGGATCCGCAGCCGGCCCGCTACCGGCGGGCCGGGCCGATCTGGGCCGACCAGTCCTTCGCCGACCTGGCCAGGGTGGTACGCGCCGGCGCGCTGCTCGCCGCCGTGCGGGACGCGACCCTGGCCGGTGCCGACGCGGAGGCCGCGGCGGCGCCGTTCGCCGCGGGCCGGTGGCTGTTCAGCCACAACGGAGCGGTCCCCGGCTGGCCGCGGTCCATGGCCCCGCTCGTCCCGCTGCTGCCCCCGGCCGACCTGCTGGCGATGGAGGCGCGCACCGACTCGGCGTTCGTCTGGGCGCTGGCCCTGCACCGGCTGCGGTCCGGCACGGAGCCGGGCCCGGCCCTTGCCGAAACGGTTCTCCAGGTGGCCGGGGCCGCGCCCGCCGCCCGCCTCAACCTCCTGCTCACGGACGGCGCGACCATCGCCGCCACCGCCTGGGGCGACAGCCTCTTCTACCTCTCGGAACCCGGCCACCGCACCGTCGTCGCCTCCGAGCCGTACGACGACGACCCGCACTGGCGGGAGGTCCCCGACCGCACGCTGCTCACCGCGAGCCGCGACGGCGTCGAACTCGCTCCGGTCGAGCCCGCCTCGGCGGAGCCCGCCCAGGTCGAGGACCCGGCCTCCGCATCCACGAAGGAGCCCTGTACGTGAGTCCCCTCCGTGTCACCCGCACCCTTCCCGAGGACGCGACGGAGGCCGCGCTGCGCGCCGACGTCCTGAACGGCCTCACCGCCACCCCCAAGACGCTGCCACCGAAGTGGTTCTACGACGCCCGGGGCAGCGAACTCTTCGAGCGGATCACCGAGTTGCCCGAGTACTACCCGACCAGGGCCGAGCGGGAGATCCTGCTCACCCGCTCGGGCGAGATCGCCGCCGCGAGCGGTGCCCGCACCCTGGTCGAGCTGGGCTCGGGCTCCTCCGAGAAGACCCGGCTGCTCATCGACGCGCTCACCGCCCTGGAGGTGTACGTCCCGGTCGACGTCAGCGAGAGTGCGCTGACGCAGGCCGGGCAGGCACTCGTCGCGGAGCGGCCGGGGCTGACCGTGCACGCCCTGATCGCCGACTTCACCGGCCGGATGGCGCTGCCCGAGGCGCCGGGGCCGCGGCTGCTGGCGTTCCTCGGCGGCACCATCGGCAATCTGCTGCCCGCCGAGCGGGCCCGCTTCCTGGCCGCGGTCCGGGGGCTGCTCGCGCCCGGTGACGCGCTGCTGCTCGGCACCGATCTGGTCAAGGACGAGGACGTGCTGGTCAGGGCGTACGACGACGCGGCCGGGGTGACGGCCGAGTTCAACAAGAACGTGCTGGCCGTGGTGGACCGGGAACTGGACGCCGACTTCGACCCGGACGCCTTCGACCACGTCGCCCTGTGGGACGCAGAGCAGGAGTGGATCGAGATGCGGCTGCGCTCGCGCGTCGCGCAGACCGTGAAGGTGCCCGCGCTCGATCTCGCCGTGGACTTCGCGGCGGGCGAGGAGTTGCGCACCGAGGTGTCGGCGAAGTTCCGGCGGGAGGGGGTGACCGCCGAACTGGCCCGCGCGGGACTGGAGCTGACGCACTGGTGGACCGACGCGGGAGGGCGTTTCGCGCTCTCTCTGAGCGTCGCCCGCTGAGTCGACCGCCCTATACAGCCCCGTGCCCCTGCGGGGCGCTCAGCCGAAGTCCGGCGCGAGCAGCTCGGTGATCCGCCGGGAGGCCCGGCGGGCCTCGGTCGCGGGGTCCGCTCCGTCGAGCACTCGGGTCATGTAGCCCTTGATCGGGTTGTCGGCCTCGACCGCCGGCCAGTCCGGGGTGTGGGGGGTCGCGCGTCCCCGCGCGGCCCCCGCCGCCATGGCGGCGACCCCTGGCTCCCCGGCGACCGCGCCGGCCAACGTCGTCTTGTTGGGCACGTAGTTCATGGTGCGGGCCAGTTCGGTGTCCCACTTGGCCCCGGTCAGCGCGCCGACGACGGCGGTCGCGTCGTAGGGCCGGTCGGTGTTCTGCGGGACGACGAGGTCCGAGCCGCCGGTGAAAACGGCACCGGGGTGGCCGGCGGTGAGCCCCGGCACCGGGAAATAACCGATCTCGTCCTTGAGTTCGGGGTTCTCCTGCACGACGGACTGGACGAGGCCGGGCACCGCGACGATCTGCGCGACCTTGCCGCCCGCGAACACCGAGGCCTGCGGCGGGTGTTCCTCGTCGGCGTCGACGGGCCCCCGGCCGAGTGCCTGGAGCCGCCGGTAGAAGTCCATCCCGCGCAGCGCGGCCGGGCTGTCCAGGGTCCCCCTCCAGCCGCCGTCGGTCTCCCGGGCGAGGTCGCCGCCCTCGTCCCAGACGAACCCGGAGAGGGTGTACCAGTCCTGTCCGGCCAGGTATATCCCCTGGTTCCCGCCGGAGTTCAGTCTGCCGGTGTCGGCCAGCCACTGGGCCCGGGTCTTCGGCGGGGAGGTGATGCCCGCCTTGGCGAACAGATCCTTGCGGTAGATGACCACACGGTTCGCGGCGTACCAGGGGATGCCGTACTGGCGGGAGTCGTCGCTGCCGGGTTCGGCGAGTCCGGGCAGCCAGTGCTCCTTGCCCCAGTCGCGCATCGACTCGAGAGTCAGGTCGGTGAGCCGGCCGTCCTCGACGTACTCGGGGACCTGCGTGTTGCCGACCTCGATGACGTCGGGGCCGTCGCCGGAGCCGTCCTTCAGCGCGGCCTGGACCTTGGCGACGATCCCGGTCCACTGCTGGACGCGGATGTCGAGCCGGATGTCCTTGTGGGTGTGTTCGAAGTCGGCGGTGAACCGGCGCAGGAAGTCCTGCGAGGCGCTGTTCTGCATCAGCCACACCGTGACGGTGTGCCGTCCGCCCCCGCTGCCCGGCAGCACTCCGCAGGCGCTCAGCAGGGCGGCGGACAC
>NZ_JBEYFC010000699.1:0-3892 GCF_040634175.1 Streptomyces sp. NPDC007162 | reverse complement strand
GCCGTGCGGTGAAGGGCCGCGCGGCACTCGGCATCTCCGCACTCCCCGCCCCGTCGTCCGACGGCAGCGCGAACACCGTCTGGTACACGGACAACGGTTGGTCCCGCTCCGTGTAGGAGTACCTGACCGGCCGCCCGTACTCCCTCAGCACTCCTGGTACCTCCGCCGTCGCCCGCGCCCACCACAGCCGCTCGCCCCGCGCGCTCAGCGGCTCCTCCAGCACCAGCAGGCCACCACCCGGCAGCAGCACCTCACTCCCCGCGCGCGTACCCGCACGCGCGCGTGTCGTGCCGCTCCCGTCCGGCTCCCGCAGCTCGACCGCCCACCGCCCGGCCCCGTGCGCGGCGTCCCCGCGCGCGGAGAAGTGCACCACCACGTGCGCGTGCCCGAGGCGCCCGTCCACGGCCGCCGCCAGCGTCGGCGAGGTGTTCACCACCAGCAGGTCCCCGGCCCGCAGCAGGCCCGGCAGCTCGGCGAAGCCGTGATGCGACACCGCCGTCCCCCGCGACACCAGCAACCGGACCGCGTCACGGTCGAGCCCCGGCCCGCGCTGCTCGGCCGGCACCCGCGCGGACAGCTCCCGCGGCACCCGCACCACCGTCGTCATCGCCCCTCCACCAGGGCCGGCGCCCCGTACCGGCCACTGGCCGGCCGCTCGTCGAGCAGCCGCAGGAACGC
Source organism: Streptomyces sp. NPDC007162 (assembly GCF_040634175.1). Classification (NCBI taxonomy): domain Bacteria; kingdom Bacillati; phylum Actinomycetota; class Actinomycetes; order Kitasatosporales; family Streptomycetaceae; genus Streptomyces; species Streptomyces sp. NPDC007162. The sequence goes on along the minus strand of NZ_JBEYFC010000699.1, from coordinate 3,214 downwards.
CGGTACGACCGACTCCGGCGCCGGCCGTGGATCGTCGTCGCCCGGTACGGCCGCCGAGTACAGGTCCGTCGCCATGTCCCCGGGATCCACCGCCCACACCCGCAGCCCCGGCTTCTCCACGCCGAGCACGGCCGCCAGCTGGTCCAGGGCCGCCTTCGAGGCGCCGTAGCCGCCCCAGGTCTCGTACGCCTCGGAGCCCGCGTCCGAGCTGACCGCGATCACCGTTCCCGCCGCCGACTCCCGCAGCAGCGGCAGCGCCTCCTGGACCAGGCCGAGCGTGGCCACCACATTCACCTCCAGCGCCCGGCGCAGCCCCGCCAGGGGCAGCTCACCGAGGCGCACCAGCGGCTCGGCGCCCAGCGCGCTGGCATTGCTCACCAGCAGATCCACCCCACCCAGCCCACGCGCGGCGGCCACCAGCTCGGCCCGGTGCCCGGCGTCCGTGACGTCCCCGGGCAACGCCGCCACCCGCCCGCCCCGCCCTGTCACGGCCTCCTCCGCAGCCTTCAGGGCCGCCGCACCCCTGGCGTCGAGCACCAGGTCCCAGCCCCGCGCGGCCAGCGCCTCGGCCAGTGCCCTCCCCAGCCCCTTCGAGGCCCCCGTGATGATCGCTACCGGCATGACAACCGTCCCCTCGGCTCCGTCCGCCCCGATCGGCGGTGCCCCCAACGTAGGAACGGGCCCGCCCCGGCCGCCTCGGACGCGGGCCCCAACCGCACGGGGCCCTTCGGACTAAGCCGCCGGTCCGGGCCCCGCGCCCTAGGACCGCGGGCCTACGCCCACCGGCCCGGACGCTGCCCCCAGCGTCCGATCCCCGGGGCCTGACCCCGCCGGTACCGTGAGGGCATGAGTCACGGTCCCCGGTCCGGCCTCGCCGCGGTGAGTTCCGCGCTGCTGGCCATGAGCAGGCATCTGGAGGTGCGCGACGTCCTCAAGACGATCGTCGCCTCCGCCCGCGAGCTGCTCGACGCCCAGTACGCCGCCCTCGGCGTCCCCGACGACCACGGCGGCTTCGCCCAGTTCGTCGTCGACGGTGTCACCGACGCGCAGTGGAAGGCCATCGGTCCGCTCCCGCGCCAGCACGGCATCCTCGCGGCGATGCTCCGCGAGGCGAAGGCCGAGCGGCTGGCGGACGTCCGCGAGGATCCCCGATTCGAGGGCTGGCCCTCGGCCCACCCCGAGATGTCCGACTTCCTGGGACTGCCGGTCCGGGACGGCGACGAGGTGATCGGCGCGCTGTTCCTCGCGAACAAGAACTGCGCGAAGCCCGACGGAGGCTGCGGCTTCACCGCCGAGGACGAGGAACTCCTCTCCATCCTCGCCCAGCACGCGGCCATCGCCCTCACCAACGCCCGCCTCTACGAGCGCAGCCGCGAACTGACCATCGCCGAGGAGCGCTCCCGGCTCGCCCACGAACTGCACGACGCCGTCAGTCAGAAGCTCTTCTCCTTGCGCCTCACCGCCCAGGCGGCCGCCGCCCTGGTCGACCGCGATCCGCGCCGGGCCAAGGGCGAGTTGCAGCAGGTGGCCGCGCTCGCCGCCGAGGCCGCCGACGAACTGCGCGCCGCCGTCGTCGAGTTGCGCCCCGCGGCCCTCGACGAGGACGGCCTGCTCGCCACCCTGCGCACCCAGGTCCAGGTCCTCGACCGCGCCCACACCGCGCGGGTGACCTTCGCCAGCAGCGGTTTTCGCGCACTGCCCGCCGCACAGGAGGAGGCCCTGCTCCGGGTGGCCCAGGAAGCCCTGCACAACGCCCTGCGGCACTCCGGAGCGGAGCAGGTCGACGTGACCGTGAACCGGCGCGGCAGCGGCGCCGTGCTGCGGGTCACGGACGACGGCGGCGGCTTCGACCCGCACCTCACCCGCCGTGCCGGACGCCACCTCGGCCTGGTCTCCATGCGGGACCGCGCCGACAGCGTCGGCGGCACGCTGAGCGTGGCATCGGCGCCCGGCACGGGCACCACGATCGAGCTGGAGGTCCCCGGTGGCTGACGCAATCAGGGTGCTCCTGGTCGACGACCACCAGGTCGTCCGCCGGGGCCTGCGCACCTTTCTGGAGGTGCAGGACGACATCGAGGTCGTGGGCGAGGCGGCCGACGGCGCCGAAGGGGTCGAACGCGCACAGGAACTGAGCCCCGACGTCGTCCTCATGGACGTCAAGATGCCAGGCCTCGACGGGGTGGGCGCCCTGCGCAGGCTCCGCGAACTCGACAACCCCGCGCGCGTGCTGATCGTCACCAGCTTCACCGAACAGCGCACGGTGGTCCCGGCCCTGCGGGCAGGCGCCGCCGGATACGTCTACAAGGACGTCGATCCCGACGCGCTCGCCACCGCCATCCGCTCGGTGCACGCCGGGCACGTCCTGCTCCAGCCCGAGGTGGCCGGCGCCCTGCTCTCCCAGGAGGAGGCCAACTCCGGCCAGGGCCGCGGTGGCTCGCTCACCGAGCGGGAGCGCGAGGTGCTCGGGCTGATCGCCGACGGCCGCTCCAACCGCGAGATAGCCCGGGCCCTGGTGCTGTCCGAGAAGACCGTCAAGACGCACGTCTCGAACATCCTCATGAAACTCGACCTCGCCGACCGCACCCAGGCCGCGCTGTGGGCCGTTCGCCATGGCGTGACCGGCTGAAACGCCCTCCGCAACGCTTCACCGGCGGCAACCCGGAGGGTCGCCTTCCGGGCTGAGATTCATACCGTCGTGGGAATGTCACCCGGACGGCGCATCCTGTCCCGGCCACCGCCGTTCTTCAGTGCGTGCCGCGGCGACCGCCGCGGCGATCGCCAAGGAGGCTCAAGAAGTGAAGAACCTGAAGAAGGCAGCGGCCGTGACGATGGTGGCCGGCGGGATCGTGGCCGCGGGCGCGGGCATGGCCTCCGCCCACACCGGCGGCGCCCACGCCGACGGCCGGGCCCAGGGCTCTCCGGGCGTCGTCTCCGGCAACGTCATCCAGGCCCCGGTGCACATCCCCGTCAACGTCGTCGGCAACAGCGTGAACGTCATCGGCGTGCTGAACCCCGCCTTCGGCAACCTCGGCCTCAACCACTGAGACCGCGCCGCGCCGCGGCATCGACCTCCGGCCTTCCGGCGCCCCGGAAGGCCGGTCGGCTTTTCCCGAGAACGGATCGTGGGCCCACCGGGTCGTAGGCCCTGGCTGCCGAGTGCACCCCGTGATGCCTGTCCGGACATCGACGCCCGCAACTGAACCCCCAAAGGGTC
>NZ_JBEYFC010000698.1:0-3893 GCF_040634175.1 Streptomyces sp. NPDC007162 | reverse complement strand
GTCAGGGCGTGCCGGAACGAACGTCAGCCGACAGTAAAGGTGGGGCCTTGACCCAAGGCTGCTCGTCGACCGGAACGGCACCGGTCACACCACTGTGGAGACTGTCGACACAGTTGGCTCGTCGCCGGTCGTACTCGCCGTGGCGGCCGGGGCCGGTCCCGTCGTCGACGCCACGCACGAACTGACCGGCTGGGTTCTGGAACAACTGCAGCACTGGCTGCGTAAGGAACCCGTCGCTCCGCTGGTCGTGTGGACGCGCGGGGCGGTCGCGGCGCACCCCGGCGAGTCCGTGGGCGACCTGCCCGCCGCGGCGGCGTGGGGTCTGGTGCGCTCGGCGCAGAGTGAGAACCCGGGCCGGATCGTCCTGCTCGACACCGACGCCGCCCTCGACGCGGCCGTGCTGGGCCGGGCCCTGGCCACGGACGAGCCCCAGCTGGCTCTGCGCGGCGGGCAGTTCCAGGCCGCCCGCCTGACCCGGGTCGGACCCGCCGACGAATTGGCCGTCCCCGGCCCGGACACGCCGTGGCGGCTCGGCCTGACCGAGAGCGGGACGCTGGACGGCCTGGCCCTGTTGCCCTGCCCCGAGGCGACCCGGCCGCTGGCCCCGCACGAGGTGCGGCTGGAGGTACGCGCCGCCGGCCTCAACTTCCGGGACGTGCTCAACGCCCTGGGCATGTACCCGGGCGAGCCCGGCCCGCTCGGCAGCGAGGCGGCCGGCGTGATCGTCGAGGTCGGCTCCGGCGTGACCGGCCTGGCGGTCGGCGATCGGGTCATGGGCCTGGCCTTCGGCGCGTTCGGCCCGCTCGTGGTGACCGACCACCGGCTGCTCGTGGCCATGCCGGCGGGCTGGCAGTTCAGCACCGCCGCTTCGGTCCCGATCGTGTTCCTCACCGCCTGGTACGGCCTCGTCGACCTCGCCGGCCTGCAGGCGGGCGAGTCGGTGCTGGTGCACGCCGGCAGCGGCGGCGTCGGGCTCGCCGCCGTCCAGATCGCGCGGCACCTCGGCGCCGAGATCTTCTCGACCGCGAGCCCGGCCAAGTGGCCGGTGCTGCACGAGTGGGGCGTCGCGGAGGACCACGTGGCCTCGTCCCGCGACCTGGACTTCCACCGGCGCTTCACCGAGGGCACCGGCGGCCGCGGCGTCGATGTCGTACTCAACGCCCTGGCCGGCGAGTTCGTGGACGCCTCGCTGGATACGCTGGCCCCCGGCGGGCGGTTCGTGGAGATGGGCAAGACCGACGTCCGCTCGTCCGAGCAGGTGGGGGGCCGCCACCCCGGGGTGAGCTATCAGGCCTTCGAGCTCATGGACGCCGGGGCCGTCCGAATCCAGGCGATGCTGCGGGAGCTGGTCGAGCTATTCGAAGCGGGCGAGCTGCGACCGCTTCCGGTGGCCGACTGGGACATGCGTCAGGCGCCGGCCGCGTTCCGGTACATGAGTCAGGCCAAGCACATCGGCAAGCTCGTGCTGACCGTTCCGGCCGCGACGCGACTCGCCCTCGACAACGACGGCACGGTTGTGATCACCGGCTCCGGCGGTCTGGGCGGGCTGGCCGCACGCCATCTGGTTCGCGAGTACGGCGTCCGGCACCTGTTGCTGGTCAGCCGCCGTGGCGCGGAGGCCCCCGGCGTGCCGGAGCTGGTGGCCGAGCTCGCCGGCGAGGGGGCCACGGCCCTAGTCGCCGCCTGTGACCTGAGTGATCGGCAGGCTCTGGCCGGAGTTCTCGCGTCCGTGCCGCCGGACCACCCGGTGACCGGCGTGGTGCACACCGCCGCGGTCCTGGAGGACGGCGTCATCGGCTCGCTCACACGAGAGAAGCTCGACCGGGCGCTCGCTCCCAAGGTGGACGCGGTGTGGCACCTGCACGAGCTGACCCGCGACCTCGACCTGTCGATGTTCCTCGTGTACTCGTCGCTCGCCGGGCATCTGGGCAGCGCGGGGCAGGGCAACTACGCCGCCGCCAACGTGTTCCTGGACGCGCTGATGCGCCGACGCCGCCGGGACGGCCTGCCCGGCCTGTCGCTGGCGTGGGGCGCGTGGACGACGGAGGTCGGCCGGGTCGGCGAGCTGTCTCGCGGCGACCTGGAACGCATCAACCGCTCGGCCATGCCGCTGCTCGGCGTCGAGCAGGGCATGGAGCTGTTCGACCGCGCGCTGCGTACCGGTCATGCGGTCCTCGGCCCGGCCCGGCTCAATCCGCAGGCCCTGCGGGCACAGCCGGACGTCGCACCGCTGTGGCGCAACCTCGCCGGTGGTGCGCCCCGCCTCCCCGCGGCAGTCAACACCCGCAACGGGCACGAGGATCTCGAACATCGGCTCGCCGGCTTGTCCCGGGCCGACCGCGAGAAGATCCTCACCGACCTGGTACGGGGCTCGGCCGCGACCGTGCTGGGGCACGCCTCCGCGGGCCGGATCGACACCGACCGGTCCTTCAGCGAGCTCGGCTTCGACTCGCTGACCTCGGTCGAGCTGCGCAACCTGCTCAGGACCCGGACGGGCCGGACACTGTCGTCCGGCGTGGTGTTCGACTATCCGACCGTCACCCAGCTGGCCGGCTACGTCGACTCCCTCTTCGCCCCCGCCGAGCCGTCCGGCGACGAGGACGGCCCGGACGGTGCCGTCGCCCACCGGGCTCGGCCGGCCGACGACGGTCCCGACGAGGCTCTTCTGCTCGACGCCGACGTCGACGACCTCATCAACATCGCGCTTCGCGATCAGTGAACGACCAACCCGGGAGCTGATGATGGCTGTGTCCGTTGACAAGCTGACGGAGGCCCTCCGCGCTTCGTTGCTGGCCAACACCCGCCTGCGCCAGGAGAACAAGACCCTCGCCGACGCGGCGGGCGAGCCGATCGCCATCGTGGGCATGGCCTGCCGCTATCCCGGCGGCGTGGCGGGTCCGGACGACCTGTGGCGGCTGGTCGAGTCCGGTGGTGACGGCGTCGGCCCGTTCCCGGCCGACCGGGGCTGGGACCTCGACGAGCTGCTGGGCACCGCCGGATCCCCGCCCGCGTCGGTGACCAGCGAGGGCGGCTTCCTGGCGGACGCGGGGGACTTCGACGCGGCCTTCTTCCGGATGTCGCCCCGCGAGGCCCTGGCCACGGACCCGCAGCAGCGGCTGCTGCTGGAGACCTCGTGGGAGGCCCTGGAACACGCGGGGATCGATCCCGTCGCGCTCAAAGGCAGCCGGACCGGGGTGTTCGCCGGTGCCTACCAGATGGGCTACACCGGGCTGGTCACCGAATCCGACGAGCAGCTTCGCGGCCACGCTTTCACCGGAGGGGCGGGCAGCGTCACCTCCGGCCGGGTGGCGTACACGCTCGGCCTGGAGGGTCCCGCGGTGAGCGTGGACACGGCGTGCTCGTCGTCGCTGGTGGCGATGCACCTGGCCGCGCAGGCATTGCGGGCGGGGGAGTGCACGCTGGCACTGGCGGGCGGCGTCACCGTCATGGCGACGCCGGAGACCTTCATCGCGTTCACGGTACAGGGCGGGACGGCCGCTGACGGGCGGTGCAAGTCGTTCGCCGAGGCCGCGGACGGGGCCGGCTGGTCCGAGGGCGTCGGCATGCTGGTCCTGGAGCGGCTGTCCGACGCTCGCCGCAACGGCCACGAGGTGTTCGCGGTCATACGCTCGAGCGCGGTCAACCAGGACGGCGCCTCCAACGGCCTCACCGCCCCGAACGGCCCCTCGCAGCAGCGGGTGATCAGGCAGGCCCTGGCCGCAGCGGGCCTGTCGCCGACCGACGTGGATGCGGTGGAGGCCCACGGCACGGGCACCAAGCTCGGTGACCCGATCGAGGCACAGGCGCTGCTGTCCACGTACGGCCACAACCGCCCCGACGACCGGCCGCTGTGGCTGGGATCCCTGAAGTCGAACATCGGCCACACGCAAGCC
>NZ_JBEYFC010000697.1:0-3937 GCF_040634175.1 Streptomyces sp. NPDC007162 | reverse complement strand
GTGGTCCCTGGCGGTCGCCCACAAGGTGACCGGCGGTGATCTCGTCGTCGCTCTTGGCCATCGCGATCCTGTCTTCGAGGACGGTCATCCTGGCGCTCCTCCCCGGCCGCCCTCCGCACGAGTGCGGCCGCGCGGTTCAACGATACGCACGGTGACCGGGCAACGGCGGATTTCGGTCAGTCCGTTCCCGCCTCGTACGGCTGTCCCATGCCCCACCCCTGCCACATCGCCGCCGCGAACGCCCCCGCGATCCGGTGCTCCCCGTTCGCGTTCGGGTGCGTGCCGTCGTAGGTGTCCGTGTCGATGTCGTACGACTCCGGGGGCGAGGCCAGCAGGAGCGGCGACCGGGGCTGGTCCAGGTCGGCGACGGCCTTGGCGAGCAGCACGTTGAACCGGTCGACCTGGGCGGCGAACGCCTCGTCCGACGCGGCCCTGATGTTCCGGATCACCGGCAGTATCACCATGCGGATCCGCGGGGCCGCCTCCCGTGCCGCCGCCACGAAGGACTCCACGTTCGCCGCCGTCTGCTCGGCGTTCGTGTAGAAGCCCAGGTCGATCAGGCCGAGGGAGACCAGCAGGACGTCGGCACGGTGGGCCCGCACCGCGTCCCCGATCAGCGGGACCATGTGCTGCCAGCCCTCGCCCCAGCCCGCCAGGTGGGCCCGGGGGAAGTCGGGATCGGCGTAGGCGTACGACGTCGGGGCCTCGGCCGACTTGTCGTAGAGCGTCTCGCGCGGGCCGACCAGCGTGAACGGACCGCCGTACGTCGCGCACAGGTGCTGCCACATGCGGTACCGCCATGTGTGTTCGCCCGCGCTGCCGATCGTCATCGAGTCCCCGACGGGCATGAACCTGAGCATCCGCTCATGATGGACGATCAGGGGGAGGCGAGGGGCCGGGGTGGCGTGTGAGGCCCACCACGTGCCCCGGGCGCACCCTCTGTCGTCCTCCGTGATCGAACCCGGCGCGGGATGGCAGGCTTGGGCCCATGCGTCGACGACCGCTCGCCCTTCTCGCCGGGCTCCTGCTCACGGGGGCCCTCGCCTCCGCGCCCGCCCTTGCCGCCGACGGTGCCGGCGACCAGGGGTTCACCATCAAGGACCCGCGCATCGCCGAGTCCAGCGGTCTCGCCGCCTCCCACCTCCACCCCGGCGTCTACTGGACCCACAACGACAGCGGCGACGGCCCGTACATCTACGCCGTCGACAGCGCGACCGGGAAGACCCTCGCGAGGATCACCCTCAGTGGCGTCGGCACGCCCCGAGACGTCGAGGCCATCTCCATCGGCCCCGGCAACCAGATCTACGTCGGCGACATCGGCGACAACCTCGACGGCAGCTGGCCGTACGTCTGGATCTACAAGCTGCCCGAGCCGAAGAAGCTCGTCGACCGGACGATCAGGGCGACGCAGTACGTCGTCAAGTACGCGAACGGCGCCCGGAACGCCGAGTCGCTCGTCGTACACCCCAGGACGGGGCGGGTGTACATCATCGACAAGAAGGAGGACGGCGGGCATCTCTACGAGGGCCCGGCCACCCTCTCCGCGTCGGGCACGAACATCTTCAGGCCCGTCGCCACCGTCGACCTCTGGGCCACCGACGCGGCCTTCTCCCCCGACGGCAGGCAACTCGCCGTACGCGGCTACTTCGGCGGGATCTACTACGACTGGAACGGCGGCGAGATCAAGCGGGCGGGGCGACTGGACGTGCCGCTCCAGAAGCAGGGCGAGTCGATCAGCTACTCGCCCGACGGGACCAAGCTGTTGTACGGGAGCGAGGGCGTCGACAGCCCGGTGCAGGCGGAGGACGTGCCCGGCGGGTCCGGCAAGTCGTCCTCCGGCAGCGGGACGTCGGCGAGCGGTGACGGCGGTGGCGGCCCGGCGTCCGGCGGGGTCAAGGTCGGCGCCCTCGCCGTCGGCGTCGTCGCGCTCGCCTTCTTCGGGGTGCGGCGGCTGCGGCGCCCCTCGGACCGCGGGCACTGATCCCCGGCCGTACGTCTTGACGTGACGGTGGTGTGTCAGTTTCCTGGGAGGTGCGCGGTACATGGGAGCGCTCCCATAGAGTTCCGGGGCCGCGCGCCCCCAAGCGAGACTCCGTGAGACTCCGAGAGGAACAGCCCATGTTCCGCTTACGCAGCCTGCGAAGAGCGCTCTGTGCCGCGGTCGCCGCGCTCCTCCTGCCCCTCGCCGGTGCGACGGCCTCCGCGCACGCGGCGACCGCCCCGGGAGCGGGCTACTGGCACACCAGTGGCCGGCAGATCCTGGACGCGGCCGGGCAGCCGGTCCGGATCGCCGGGATCAACTGGTTCGGCTTCGAGACCGCCAACTACGTGGTGCACGGCCTCTGGTCGCGCGACTACAAGAACATGATCGACCAGATGAGGTCGCTGGGCTACAACACCATCCGGCTGCCCTACAGCGACGACATCTTCAAGAGCACGACCGTCCCCAACAGCATCGACTTCAGCAACGGCAAGAACGCCGACCTGCAAGGGCTGAACTCGCTGCAGGTCATGGACAAGATCGTGGCGTACGCGGGGCAGGACGGGCTCAAGGTCATCCTCGACCGGCACCGTCCGGACGCCGGCGGCCAGTCGGCGCTCTGGTACACCTCGTCCGTTCCCGAGTCGACGTGGATCGCCGACCTGAAGGCGCTCGCTGCGCGGTACGCGGCCGATCCGACCGTCATCGGCATCGACCTGCACAACGAGCCGCACGATCCGGCCTGCTGGGGCTGCGGGGACGTGTCCGTCGACTGGCGGCTGGCCGCCCAGCGCGCCGGGAACGCCGTCCTGTCCGTCAACCCGGACCTGCTGGTCTTCGTCGAGGGCGTGCAGACGTTCAACGGCGTCTCGGGCTGGTGGGGCGGCAACCTGATGGGTGTCGCGCAGTACCCGGTCCAACTGAGCGTGGCGAACCGGGTGGTGTACTCGGCCCACGACTACGCCACCAGCGTGGCCCAGCAGAGCTGGTTCAGCGATCCGACGTTCCCGGCCAACATGCCGGGGGTGTGGGACTCGTACTGGGGTTACCTCTTCAAGCAGAACATCGCCCCGGTGTGGGTGGGGGAGTTCGGTACCACGCTCGCCTCGACGGTGGACCAGAAGTGGCTGGCCGCGCTGGTGAGTTACCTGCGGCCGACCTCGGCGTACGGTGCCGACTCCTTCCAGTGGACCTTCTGGTCCTGGAACCCCGACTCCGGTGACACCGGCGGCATCCTGAAGGACGACTGGGCGACCGTGGACACCGTGAAGGACGGGTACCTGGCGAGCATCAAGGCGCCGTTGTTCCCGAGCACCGGGGGCGGCGGGGGAGGGGGCGGGGGGACGAGCGCCTCCTGCGCGGCCTCGTACGCCGTCAGCAGTGACTGGGGCAGCGGCTTCAACGCCGCGGTCACGGTCACCAACACCGGGACGAAAGCGATCGGTTCGTGGAAGGTGAGCTGGACGTGGAGCGGGTCGCAGCAGGTGACGAACATGTGGAACGCGTCGTACACCCAGAGCGGGGGGACGGTCACCGCGGTGAACGCCGCGCACAACGGGGCGGTCCCGGTCGGTGGTTCGGCGAGCTTCGGGTTCGGGGGCGCGCCGGGCGGCGGTGCCGTGCCGAGTGTGAGCTGTACGGCGACGTGAGGCGGGGTGCCCGAGCCCGGACGTGACGGGCGCCGTCACCTGCTTGGTGGACCGTCGCGCCCGAAATGCGCGGATGTGCGGTTCCCTGGGGTCAGGCTGTTCCCGATCGCACCGCGACCGCCGAAGGAGTCCAGCCATGTCCCACGTGCCCACCGACCTCCGCTACACCGACGACCACGAGTGGGTCCGCACCGGTACCGACGGCATCGCGACCGTCGGTATCACCGACCACGCCCAGAAGACGCTCGGTGACATCGTCTTCTTCGAGCTGCCCGAGGTCGGCAGGAAGGCCGAGGCCGGGCAGCCC
>NZ_JBEYFC010000696.1:0-3939 GCF_040634175.1 Streptomyces sp. NPDC007162 | reverse complement strand
GGATCGTGCGCTCCGGCTCGCCCTGGCCGGGTCCGGAGGACAGCAGCCGCAGGTCGTTGCAGCCCTTGGAGAGCTTGACCGCGATCCGCTTGAGCACGCCGGACATCTGGACGAACGCCCCGCAGTCCTGGGTCGCCTCGACCAGGTTGGCGGCGGTGACCAGGGGCAGCCCGGTGATCTCGGCGAGGTGCCGGCGGGCCGACTCGGCGTATCCGGCGGGCGCGTTGAGGCCGGTACCGATGGCCGTGGCGCCGAGGTTGATCTCGTGGATCAGCTCGACGGCCTCGGCGAGCCGGCTGCGGTCCTCGTCGAGCATCACGGCGAAGGTGGAGAACTCCTGCCCGAGCGTCATGGGCACCGCGTCCTGCAACTGCGTACGGCCCATCTTCAGCACGTCGCGGAACTCGACGGCCTTGCGCCCGAAGGAGTCCTGCAGCACGGCCATCGCCCGGAGCAGCCCGCGTACCGCGTACACGGTCGCTATCTTGACGGCGGTCGGGTAGACGTCGTTCGTCGACTGCCCCAGGTTGACGTCCTCGTTGGGGTGCAGGTACCGGTACTCCCCCTTCTGATGCCCCATCAACTCCAGCGCCCGGTTGGCGACGACCTCGTTGGCGTTCATGTTCGTCGACGTACCGGCACCGCCCTGGATGACGTCGACGACGAACTGGTCGTGCAGCTTGCCGTCCCGTATCTCCCGGCAGGCGGCGACGATCGCGGCGGCCTTCTGCGGCGCCAGCAGCCCGAGCTCCTCGTTGGCGAGGGCAGCGGCCTCCTTGACGGCGGCCAGGGCCTCGATCAGATGCGGGTACGCGGAGATCGCCATACCGGTGATCGGGAAGTTCTCGGTCGCCCGCAGGGTGTGCACACCCCAGTAGACGTCGAGGGGCACGTCCCGGTCACCGAGCAGATCGTGTTCACTACGGCTGGTCATGGGTCCTGTTCCAAGAAAGTGAGGGTAAAGCGCCCCTTCGGGGCGCTGGGGGTGCCCCCGGCCGAAGGCTGGGGGAGGAACTGCGCGACCGGCCACACCCGGCCCGCAGCCGCAGAACGACAAGTCCACGCAAACGACTAGGCGCAGGTCGAAACAGACACCGGCTCCAGCGAACGAACGGGCCGCACACACCCGACCGGCCGCCCCCCACCGAGCAACGCCTGACCGGCGAACCCGGTCAGCAGCCCCGGATCGACCCCGGCCCGCGCCAACGCCGCCGCGGCGACCGGCACCCGCGCCCGATCCGCCCCGTCGGCGATCTTCACGGCCACCGCCCGGCCGTCCGCCAGCGCAGCGACCTGCACGCCCTCGAAGCCGTCCTTGGCGAGCAGTCCCGGCACGGCCGCCATCAGCGCGGCCACGTCACGCCCCGCACCGGACGCCATCTCCGCGTGCTCCCGCATCGCGTCGGCGACCCGCGCCTCGGGCGTACCCGGCGCGGCGGCGGCGATCCGCGACACCGCGCGGGCCAGCCCGTGCAGGGAGATGGAGAACAACGGCGCCCCGCAACCGTCCACGGTCGTCGCCGCCACCCGCTGCCCGGTCAGGTCCTCGACGATCTCGGCGATCGCCTGCTGGAGCGGATGCGCCGGATCGAGGTAGTCGTCCAGCGACCACCCGTTCAGCTTCGCGGTCCACAGCATCGCCGCGTGCTTGCCGGAACAGTTCTGCGCGAGCCGCGAGGGCTGCCGGCCCTCGCGGATCCAGGTGTCCCGGACGGCGGCACCGTACGGCATGTCGGGAACGTTGCGCAGGTCGTCCTCGGTCAGTCCGGCGAGGCCGAGGATGCGCCGGGTCCCGGCGAGGTGGCGTTCCTCGCCGGAGTGGCTGGCGGCGGCCAGGGAGAGCAGGTCGCCGTCGAGGGGCAGCCCGGCCCGCAGCATCGCCACGGCCTGGACGGGCTTGAGGGCCGAGCGCGGGTAGAACGCGGCCTCGATGTCGCCGAGCTGGAACTGGACCCGGCCGTGGGCGTCGAGGACGACGACGGAACCGTAGTGGATGCCCTCCACGACCCCGCCGCGGATGAGGTGGGCGACGGGGGCGTGGAGGGGTTCACGGACGATGGGTGCGGCCGCGGGGGAACTGCTGTACATCATTTCCTGGTCTCGGGTGAGTCGGGGCGGACCCGGGCGCGGTTCACGCGCCGGTTCCGGCGGACGAGCGCGCCAGGCGGCCGCGGATGGCGTACCAGCCGGCGACCAGCGCGGCGACGATCAGCGGCAGGCACAGCACGGTGGTGCGGCCGGCGCCGCCGTCGGCGTACATGAGGACCAGGACGGAGGCGAGGAACGCCAGCGTCACGATCTCGGTCCAGGGGGAGCCCGGCAGTCGGTAGCCGGGGCGGGTGAGTTCGCCGTTCTGGGTCTTCCGCCAGAAGAGCAGGTGGCAGAGCATGATCATGCCCCAGGTGGCGAGGATGCCGATCGCCGCGAAGTTGAGGACGATCTCGAAGGCGTCGGCGGGGACCACGAAGTTGAGGCCGACGCCGAGGACGCAGATGCTGCTGGTGAGCAGGATGCCGCCGTACGGGACCTGGCTGCGGCTCATCTTCGCGGTGAACTTCGGGGCGGAGCCGTTGACGGCCATGGAGCGCAGGATGCGGCCGGTGGAGTAGAGGCCGGAGTTGAGCGAGGACATGGCCGCGGTGAGGACGACGAGGTTCATCACGCCGCCGGCCGCCGGGACGCCGATGTGGGAGAGCACGGTGACGAAGGGGCTCTGCCCGGCCGTGTACTTGTTCCAGGGCAGCAGCATCGACAGCAGGACCACCGAGCCGACGTAGAACAGGCCGACGCGCCACATGATCGAGTTGATCGCCTTCGGCGTGATCTTCTCGGGGTTCTCGGTCTCACCGGCGGCGACGCCGACCAGCTCCACCGAGGCGTAGGCGAAGACGACGCCCTGGATGATCAGCAGCATCGGGAGCAGCCCGTTGGGGAAGACGCCGCCGTTGTCGGTGATCAGGGACGGGCCGGGGGTCGCGCCGTCCACGGGGTGCTGGGTGACCAGCAGGAAGATGCCGATGACCATGAAGACGACCAGGGCGCTGACCTTGACGATCGCGAACCAGAACTCCAGTTCGCCGAAGATCTTCACCGAGATCAGGTTCACGGTGAGGACCACGGCCAGGGCTATCAGGGCGATCACCCACTGCGGGATGTCGGAGAACATGCCCCAGTAGTGGGTGTAGGTGGCGACCGCGGTGATGTCGGCGATACCAGTGGTGGCCCAGTTCAGGAAGTACATCCAGCCGGCCGTGTAGGCGCCCTTCTCGCCCATGAACTCCCGGGCGTACGACACGAAGGCGCCGGAGGACGGGCGGTACAGGACGAGTTCGCCGAGGGCGCGTACGACGAGGAACGCGAAGATCCCGCAGACCGCGTACGCGACGAAGAGGGAGGGTCCCGCGTCCGCGAGGCGGCCGCCGGCGCCGAGGAAAAGGCCGGTGCCGATGGCGCCGCCGATGGCGATCATGTTGACGTGCCGGTGCTTCAGCGACTTGCTGTAGCCGTGGTCCCCGGCGTCGACGTGACGGGACGAGGAGCGCGTCTCGTCTTTGAGGTGCTGTTCGCTCACGCCTCGGTTCCGCCTTCCTTGTGCTGGTCCGTGCGCGCGGGGCGCACGATGTGGGTGAGGGTGGTCTCGACGCGGTCCAGGTGGTGGCTCATGGCGTCCACGGCGTCGGGTTCGGAACCGTCCATCAGCGCTTCGACGATGGCCCGGTGCTCCCGGTTGGACTGCTCGCGGCGGAATCCGCCCAGTTCGTTGAGGAAGGCCGACTGACGCGCCAGTGCGTCCCGGATCTCCTCGATGACCCGGCGGAACACCGGGTTCTGGGCGGCCTCGGCCACGGCCAGGTGGAAGAGGGTGTCCATCGCGACCCACGCGGTGGTGTCCGTCTCCCGTTCCATGCGGTCGAGCAGATGGGCCAGGTGGTCCCGTTC
>NZ_JBEYFC010000695.1:0-3945 GCF_040634175.1 Streptomyces sp. NPDC007162 | reverse complement strand
TCCGCGGCCGCAACCGTTCGCGTTCCCGCAGCGCCCCCTGGAAGTCCCCCACGACGTGCCGGTAGGCCAGCTCCACCACGCCCTGCCCGGCGTCCGCCAGGAGGGCGGGCCGCGCGGCGTCAGGTGCGTGCTCTCGCCGTGCCGGGCCCCCAGGACCCGGCCGTCGCGGCAACGGAGCGACGTCGCCTGCCGGGGCAGCGGCCGTCGGCGCGACGGCGGACGTCCGCGTCACCGTGGTCGCGGGCCGCGCCCCGGCCGGACGCGGCCCGCCCGGTCAGTTCACGACGTCCCGGGGTGCCTCCCCGGCCAGGAAGCCCAGCACGTTCTGCACGGCGGCCAGCGCGATCCGGATCAGCGTCTCCCGGGTGACGCCTCCGACGTGCGGTGACAGCACCACGTTGGGGGCGCGCAGCAACCGCAGTGCGGGCGTGGGCGGTTCGGGGTCGAAGACGTCCAGACCCGCCCCGGCCAGGGCGCCCTTCTCCAGCGCGTCGGCGAGCGCCTCCTGGTCGATCAGCGCACCCCGGGCCGTGTTGACCACGAACGCCGTCGGCCTCAGCAGCGCGAGACGCCGCCCGTCCAGCAGGTGCCGGGTCCCCTCGGTGAGCGGACAGTGCAGGGTCACGTAGTCCGCGGCGGACAGCAGTTCCTCCAGCGGGACGTGGCGCGCGTCGCCGTACCGTGCCTCGGTCTCCGCGGACGCCCGGTGGCGCTGCGTGTACAGGACCGTCATGTCGAACGCCGCGGCCCGCCGGGCGACCTGCTGCCCGATCCGGCCGAGCCCCACGACGCCCAGTGTCTTGCCGGACAGTTCCGTGAGCGACCGCTGGAGCCGGGGGAGCGCCCAGTCACCCTCGGTCAACGCCTGGTGCGCGGGTATCAGTTGCTTGGCAAGGGCCAGCATCAGCGCGAAGGTCTGCTCGGCCACGTTCTGCGCCTCGGCGCCGCTGGACCCGATCGTGCACACCGACACCCCGTTCCCGCGCGCCGTGACCGTGTCCACGTAGTCGAAACCGTGGCTCGCACACTGCACCAGCTCCAACGCCGGCGCCGCGCGGAGGTGTTCGGCGGTCACCGGGGCGAGCGCGGTGATCAGGACCTGCGCCGTGCGCAGCGCCGCCGGATCCTCGTCGGCCGACTCCACGACGGTGACATGGGCGTCGGCGGGGAGGAGGGCCGCCATCCCGGCGCCCGCCGTACGGCCGCCGACGTGCGGCGGTATGACGGCGAGGACGTTCCCGGAGGCGCTCACGCGGACGCCTCGACCAGGTCGGCCGCGCTGATCGAGGCGGGGGTGGAGTGTCCGGACAGCGCGAGGGTGAGGTCGAACTCCGCGAGCAGCGAACGGATCACGTGGTCCACGCCGGCCTGTCCGTCGAGGCCCAGACCGTAGACGTAGGGCCGTCCGAGCAGCACCGCCCGGGCGCCGAGCGCGAGCGCCTTGTACACGTCGTCCCCGGTGCGCACCCCGCTGTCGAAGAGCACGGCCAGCCGGTCGCCCACCGCCTCGGCGACCCGCGGCAGCGCGTCGGCCGCGGCCACCGAGCCGGCCACCTGACGGCCGCCGTGGTTGGAGACCACCACCCCGTCCATCCCGGCGTCGGCGGCCAGCCGGGCGTCGTCCGGGTGCAGCACGCCCTTGAGGACGATCGGCCCTTCCCAGTGCTCCCGTAGGAAGGCGAGGTCGGGCCAGGTGTGGCCCGGGTCGCCGAACAGGCCGAGGAAGTGCAGCACGGCCGCGTTCGGGTCCTCGTGCACCGGCTTGCCGAGCCCCGCCAGGAACGCCGGGTCGGTGAAGTAGTTGGCGGTGCCCACCCCGTGCAGGAACGGCAGGTACGCCTGGTCGAGATCGCGCGGGCGCCAGGACAGCAACGGCGTGTCGAGCGTGACGACCAGCACCGAGAACCCGGCGGCCCGCGCCCGCGCGAGGAAGCTCTTCGTCACCTCGCGGTCCCTGCCCCAGTACAGCTGGAACCACCGCTCGGCGTCCCCCATCGCCTCCGCCACCTGCTCCATCGGCGTACTGGAGGCCGAGGACAGGATGAAGGGCACGCCCTGCGCGGCGGCGGCCCGGGCGGCGGCCGGCTCGGCGTCCGGATGCATGATCGACAGCACGCCGACGGGCGCCAGGGCCAGCGGGGCCGGCAGCGGGCGGCCCAGCACCTCCACCGCGAGGTCCCGCGCACCGACGTCCCGCAGCATCCGCGGCACGATGCGGCGCCGCGCCAGGGCGGCCCGGTTGGCGCGCAGCGTGGAACCGTCGCCCGCGCCGCCCGCCACGTAGCCGACCGGGCCGGGCCCGAGCCGCCGCTCGGTCAGCTCCTCCAGGCGGGTCAGGTCGGTGGGCAGCCGCGGGACCACCCCCGTCATCCCGTTGAGATAGATCTCGTACTGGAAATCCGCCCAGTGCTTCGCCATCCGTACGTCCCGCCTCTCCACGTCGAGTACGCGCCGTGGCGACCATACTCGCCGGTATGCGCGGGGCCGTAGGGCGGCCTCAGTCCTGCTCGGCGTCCGGTCCCTGGGCCCGGACCCGCTCGACGTGCTCCAGTGACTCGCGCAGTTCGGTCAGCCAGTCGTCGGTGTGCTTCTGGACCAGCCGCACGCACCAGGCCAGCGCCTCGCTGCGGCTGCGCGCCACACCGCCGGCGATCAGGGTGTCCAGCACCTGCCGCTCCGGCTGCCGCAGCCGGGTCATCACCGGCGCGGCCACATGGGTGAACAGCGCCCGCTGCCCGGCACACTCCACCCCCCAGGACACCTTGTGCCCGAAGCGGTGCTCCGCCTCCCGGGCCAGCGCCATCCGGCTCTCCCGGGTGCGCTCCCGGAACTCCTGGATCCGGCCCTGGACGGCGGCCGTCCGCTCGGCGTCCGACGCGCCCTCGGCCACCTCGGGCCCGGGGATGCGCCCGACGACGGTGACCTCCTCGCGGTCGGCCGTCACCTCCACCAGTTCCTCGAAGAGGCCCTCGGGCAACCGGCCGGTGAACCAGCCGCGCAGCTTGTCTCGTTGCTCTTGAGTAATCATGTAATGACGATTACTCCGTTGCGACGCAAAGGCAAGGGCTTGCCGTGGAGTGCGCCGAGAGCGGAAGCGGAATGTTTCCGGACGATTAACAAAGCGAGGGGATCCGGCCATCCGGCCGCTTCGAGCGATCAAGAACCGCTCCGTTGAGCGGTCGACGCGTTCGATTTCCGTGACTTCGCGCCACTGATTCAATACGCAAGGTTACTCAAACCTGTGGGTTCGATGTGTGTTTCGACGGCGGAGTCGGCAGAGTGGCGCCCGCCGCCCCGGCACCCACCGGGCCGAGGGCGGCACCCGTCGAATCAAGCGGAAGGATGCACACAATGCGAACCACCGCGCGCTGGGCAGCGACCCTCGGCCTCACGGCCGCCGCCGTCTGCGGACCCCTGACCGGGGCCGCCGTCGCCGCCCCGAGCTCGCTCTACGCCCCCTCGGCCCTGGTGCTCACCACCGGCCACGGCAGCGACGCGGCCACCGCCACGCCCGAGCGCGCGGTGACCCTCACCTGCGCGCCGGCCGCCTCCGGCACCCACCCGGCCGCCGCCCAGGCCTGTGCCGAACTGCGCGGCGTCGGCGGCGACTTCGACGCCCTCACGGCCAGAAGCGACGTGTGGTGCACCAAGCTCTACGACCCCGTCGTGGTCACGGTCGAGGGCGTCTGGCAGGGCAAGCGCGTCTCCTACGAGCGCACCTTCGGCAACGCCTGCATGCGGGACGCCTACGGAGCGAGCGTCTTCGCGTTCTGAGACCCGGGATCGCACGGTGCTCGTGCCTGCCGAACAGGTCCGTAACTGGGGAGTGCGGCCTCTGGAGCGGGGAACCTGCGATCCCGCACCGGGGGCGGGAGGGCGGAGTGGGGCCGCCCGCCGCCTCCGGCACCACCGCCGCTCCCCGGCGCTCCCGTCCCGGGGAGATCC
>NZ_JBEYFC010000694.1:0-3948 GCF_040634175.1 Streptomyces sp. NPDC007162 | reverse complement strand
GGAGTCGCGACCGTTACGGGTGGACGATGCGCCCTTCTTGTGTGCCATCTCTCCTCAGTCCCTTACTTCGCAGCCGCGGGGATCTCAGTGACCTTGATCGCCGTGTACTGCTGGCGGTGGCCCTGACGACGGCGGTAGCCGGTCTTGTTCTTGTAGCGCAGAATGTCGATCTTCTGGCCCTTGTGGTGGTCCACGACCTCGGCCTGGACCTTGATGCCGGCCAGCACCCACGGGTCGCTGGTCACAGCGTCGCCGTCGACAACGAGCAGGGTCGAGAGCTCGACCGTGTCGCCAACCTTGGCAGTGGAAATCTTGTCAACCTCAACGATGTCGCCGACAGCAACCTTGTGCTGGCGACCACCGCTGCGCACGATGGCGTACACGCGGATCTCACTCTCTCGCTCGGGAACGGCACCCCCGAAGTCCAGCCGCCCGGCATACAGGCGGCCTCTTCGGAACACCCTGTGCTCCGAAGGATGAGGTTTACGGGGATGTGGCGCGTCCTCATATCCATGGACACGCCGACGGTCAAGGTTACGGGGCGGTGGCCGAGGGGGTCAAACCGGGCCCCGGGGGTGTGGGGTCGGTCACTCGGTCCCGGTGGTGCGGTGCGGGGCCGGTCACGAGGACCGGCCCCACCTGCCGGGCGTCAGCCCTCGTCGGAGGCGGCGGGGACCGTGGTGGTCTTCTTCGCCGTCGACTTGGCGGCGGCCGTCTTGGCGGTCTTGACCGCCTTCTTGGCCGTCGTCTTCTTCGCCGTGGTCTTCTTGGCGGCCGTCTTCTTGGCGACCGTCTTCTTCGCCGCGGTCTTCTTGGCGGCCGTCTTACGGGCCGTCTTCTTGGCCGGCGCGGTCTCCTCGACGACCGCTTCCTCGACGACCGCTTCCTCGGCGACCGGCTGCCCGGCCTCCGGGGCCTCGGCCGCCGGCGCCTCGGACTCCGTCGACGGTACGACCACGACGGCCGCCTCCTCGGACGCGGTCGGCGCGGTGGCCTTGCGCACCGCACGGCGGCGGGGACGGCCCGGAGCGGCGGGCGCGGCCGCGGCCTCGGCGGCCGGCTCCGCAGCGGGCTCCGCGGCCGTTTCCGTGACCGTCTCCGCCACCGTCTGCGCCGGGGCGCTCTCGGCGACGACGGTCACCACGGCGGCCTCGGCCCCTGCCGGGGACCCGGCGGGCGCCGACACCTTCCGGGTGGCACGCCGACGCGTACGGCCCTTCGGCGCGGCCTCCTCGGCCTCCACGGCGGGAGCCTCCGGGGCGGTCCGGTCAGCCGGGGCCTGCGCGGCCTGCACGACCGGGTCCTCCACGGCGGGCGGTTCGGCGTGCGCCTCGGCGGCCGGCTCGGGCAGCACCTCGCGCTCGGCCGCCACGGCGGCCGGCACGGCCTGCGCGGTCGGCGCCTCGGCCTGGGCGCCCCGGTTGCGGGACGCGCGCTCCTTGGGCGCACCGGCCGGAGCGGAGGCCCGGCGGCTCGCCCGGCGGCGGGTACGGCCGCGGCCGGCCGCGGCCTCCGCCTCGGCGACGCTGCTGTACAGCTCCTCGTCCGGCGCGAAGGCGGGCGCGGTCAGCGCGACGGGTTCGGCGACCTCGGCCGCCACCTCCGCCGCCGTCTCGACCGCGTGGACGGCCTCGGCGTGCTCGACGGCACCGTCGTCGACCGTCCCGTGGGTCTCGTGGACGTCGTGCTCGTGCTCGTGCCCGTCGCCGCCGCGGCCGCGCTTCTTGCGCTTGCCGCCGCCACCGCCGCCGGAGCCGGGCTGCTCCATGTGGACGATGACGCCCCGGCCGTTGCAGTGCACGCAGGTCTCGGAGAACGACTCCAGCAGGCCCTGTCCGACACGCTTTCGGGTCATCTGGACGAGACCCAGCGAGGTGACCTCGGCCACCTGGTGCTTGGTCCGGTCCCGCCCGAGGCATTCGAGCAGGCGGCGCAGCACGAGGTCGCGGTTGGACTCCAGCACCATGTCGATGAAGTCGATGACGATGATGCCGCCGAGGTCGCGGAGCCTGAGCTGGCGGACGATCTCCTCGGCCGCCTCCAGGTTGTTGCGGGTGACGGTCTCCTCGAGGTTGCCGCCCTGGCCGGTGAACTTGCCGGTGTTGACGTCGACGACGACCATCGCCTCGGTCCGGTCGATGACCAGCGAACCGCCGCTGGGCAGCCAGACCTTGCGGTCCAGGGCCTTGGCGAGCTGCTCGTCGATGCGGTAGGTGGCGAAGACGTCGACCTCGGAGGTCCACTTCGACAGCCGGCCGACGAGGTCGGGGGCGACGTGCGAGACGTAGCCGTGGACGGTCTCCCAGGCCTCGTCACCGCTGACGACGACCTTGGAGAAGTCCTCGTTGAAGATGTCGCGGACGACGCGGACGGTCATGTCCGGCTCGCCGTACAGCAGCGTCGGGGCGTTGCCGTTCTTCGACTTCTTCTGGATGTCCTCCCACTGCGACTGGAGCCGTTCGACGTCGCGGCGCAGTTCGTCCTCGCTGGCGCCCTCGGCGGCGGTGCGCACGATGACACCCGCGTCCTCAGGGACGATCTTCTTGAGGATGGTCTTCAGCCGGGCGCGCTCGGTGTCGGGCAGCTTGCGGCTGATGCCGGTCATGGAGCCCTCGGGGACGTACACGAGGTAGCGCCCCGGGAGGGAGACCTGGCTGGTCAGGCGGGCGCCTTTGTGGCCGATCGGGTCCTTCGTCACCTGGACGAGAACGGACTGGCCGGACTTCAGGGCGGACTCGATGCGGCGCGGGCCGTTGGCCATGCCGAGGGCCTCGAAGTTGACCTCACCGGCGTACAGGACGGCGTTGCGGCCCTTGCCGATGTCGATGAAGGCGGCCTCCATCGAGGGCAGCACGTTCTGGACCTTGCCCAGGTAGACGTTGCCGACGTACGAGGTCGACTGCTCCTTGTTGACGTAGTGCTCGACGAGCACGCCGTCCTCCAGGACGCCGATCTGTGTACGGTCGCCGTGCTGGCGGACGACCATCACGCGCTCGACGGCCTCGCGGCGGGCGAGGAACTCGGCCTCGGTGATGATCGGGACGCGTCGGCGGCCCTGCTCGCGGCCTTCGCGGCGGCGCTGCTTCTTGGCCTCCAGGCGCGTGGAGCCCTTGATGGACTGCACCTCGTCGGAGGGCTCGGAGGGCTTGCGGGGCTCGCGGACCTTGACGACGGTGCGTTCCGGGTCGCCCTCGCCGGGCTCGGCGTCGGGACCGTCCCCGGCGCGCCGCCTGCGGCGACGGCGACGGCGGCTGCTGGAGGAGGATGCGCCGGCGTCGTCGTGGGCGTCCTCGTCGTCCTCCTCCTCCTGCTCGGCCGTGTCCTCGGCATCCTGCTCGGCCTGCTCGGCGGCGAGCTCGTCGGAGCCGTCCTCGGCGCCGTCGCCGTCAGCGGCGTCACCACGGCGACGGCGACGGCCGCCCCGGCGGCGGCGCCGGCGGGAGCCGGCCTCCTCGGCCTCGTCCTCGCCGTCGGCGGCGTCCTCGACGGAGTCCTCCGGCTCCTCGGTCTCGTCCTCGGCGGCAACCTCGGCGACCGGTGCCTCCTCGACGGCGCCCCGACGGCGGCGACGGCGCCGCGAACCGGCCTCGCCCTGCTCGGCGGTGTCCGGGGTACCGGTGGGCGCGGTGGAACCGGTGGGCGCGGTGGAACCGGTGGGCGCGGTGGTCTCCGCGACTTCCTCGGGCTCAGCGGTGTCGACGGACGCCGCGGCGGCTTCGGCGGCGGCGCGCTCCGGGGTCTGGAACTTGGGCTCGGTGAACACGGGCGCCTGGAAGACGGCGACGGCGGGCCGGGCCGGGCGGCGCGGCTCCTCCTCGGCTCCGGCCACGGCTGCGGGCTCGGAGAAGCCGGTGGCGGCCTGCCGTGCGACGCGGCGCCGACGACGCGGGGCCTCGGGCTCGGCGGGCGCGGCCGCAGGTGCGGCGGCCGCCGGGGCCTCAGCGGCCG
>NZ_JBEYFC010000693.1:0-3950 GCF_040634175.1 Streptomyces sp. NPDC007162 | reverse complement strand
GTGCTGTCGGCCTCCAGTGCGGACGCCCTCGCCGCCGACGCCGCCCGGATCGCCGACTACCTCCGGCTTCTTCCTCGCGCATCATGCTGGGGATCTCGGTGACGAACAGCGCCAGGACCAGCGCGCCCACCACGGCGACCTCCGCGGTCAGCACGCGCTGGGCAGCCGTTCCCGTCCTTCTTCCTCTGGTCTTCACGTGGGACTCTCCTGTTCTCTCAGGGCCGGTCCGGGGTCCGGTTCAGCCGGGCGGGATGTTCGGCATGACGTCCAGGAGGGCGTCGTGGCGCTTCCAGTGGATGTTGGTCGAGCGCCGCGCGTCGGCGGTGCCGTCCTGGTGGTGTCCGGTCTGCTTCTTGTAGGGGCCCTCGTTGCCCTGGTGCATGCCGGGCACGTGGGACGGGGTGTCGGGCCGCGCCTGGGGGCGGCCGACTCTGATGTTGCCCATGGTGTTCTCCCTTCCTAGGACCGTTCGGTGAGCTCCTCGAAGAAGCGCTCCACGGCCGGCCACATCCGGCCGCCGCCGGACAGGCCGCGCCATTCCCGGCGCACCACGGCGAGCATGCGGTAGCAGTCGTCGACCGGTGCGATCCAGTGGTGGTCGAGGCCGTGCACGGTGTTGACCAGCAGGGCCTCGACATCGGGGGCCAGTCCGGCCAGGGGCGGACAGCCGGCGACCGCCCGCTGCCAGGCCGCCGCGTCCACCTCCCAGCGCATGGCACCCGCCGGGCTCGGCCCCTGGGCGGTGACCGAACCGTCGGCGCGGGGTACGAAGAAGACCAGGCCGACCGGGACCCCGAGGGCCGCCGTGTCCACCTTCCCCAGGCGGACCCGGCGGGTCGGGATCAGCCGGAACTGCCCGTCGCCGGTGCCCTGGCGGCCGTCGGCGAACAGCACCGAGCAGGGCCGGCAGGCACAGCGGACCTGGTCCTGCCCGAGCTCGTAGAGGTGCGGGTGGTCCGCGGCCACCGGGGCGGCGCACAGGTCGCACTCCTCCGTCCGTGCCGCCGGCCGGTGGTCGGCGGCGGAACGGATGAGGCGGGCCAGGGCTCCGTCGGCGGTCACCGTGCCTCCTGCGGCCGGCGCAGGGAGTCCAGGGGGACGAAGGCGGGCGCCGGGGCCTCGGCCACCGGCTCCACGCCGGCCAGCTCGGGGGCCGCGGCGAGCACCGCCTCCCGGACCGCGTCGGTCACCTCCGTGGTACCTCCACCGCACCCGGAGCCGCAACCGCCGCCCGAGGCCAGCCGCACCCGGCCCACCTCGCCCTCCACCCCGGCCCACTCGACGTCGCCGCCGCGCTCCCGCACCGCAGGGCGCAGCCGCTCCACGGCACGGGCGGCCCGACGCTCGGGCGCGTCGGGGTGGATGTCGTGCAGCACCAAGAGGTGGTCGAGGAGCTCGTCGTCGGCGAGCGACGCGGCCAGCGGCGCGTCCGCCCGGTCGAGGACCCGGGCGAGTGCCTCGCCGTAGACCTCGATGAGCAGACGTACCGCCTCCACGGCCGAGCGGCCGGCCGGGCCCTGGGCGGTCTCCAGGCCCTCCAGGAGGGTGTCCAGGCGGGCCAGCCGGGCCTCGACCGCCGGGCCGTCGAGCCGCCCGACGGCCTCAGCCATGGTTCGCCCCGTACGTCGGCGAGTGCGTCACGGTCAGGGTCTTCCCCTTGCCCGTGTACATGTGGACACCGCACGGCAGACAGGGGTCGAAGCTGCGGACCGTGCGCATGATGTCGACACCCTTGAAGTCGTCCGGGCCGTTCTCCTCGAAGATCGGCTGCCCCATCACGGCGTCCTCGTAGGGGCCGGGGGTGCCGAACTTGTCGCGGGGGCTGGCGTTCCACGGGGTCGGCGGGTACGGGTGGTAGTTGGCGATCTTCTTGTCCTTGATCACCAGGTGGTGGGAGAGTACCCCGCGCACGGCCTCGTGGAAGCCGCAGCCGATCGCCTCGTCCGGGACCTCGAAGTCCTCGAACACCTTGGTGTCGCCGGAGCGCACCAGACCCATCGCCTCGTCCAGGAACTGCAGGGCCATGGCCGCCGCGTAGGCGACGAAGTAGGGCCGGGCGCGGTCCCGTTCGATGGTGTTGGACCACTTCGGGATCTTCCATTCCAGGGTGGTCTCCGGCAGGGACTCGCCCTTGGGCAGCGAGATCCGCACGCTGTGCCCGGTGGCCTTGATGTACGGCGTGTCGACGAGGCCGCTCAGCGCGGTCGACCAGAGCCGGGCCAGCGGCCCGCCGCCGGTGTCCAGGGCGAGGTGGTCGCCGGTGCGCCGGTCGAACCAGCGCGGGCTCATCACCCAGCTGTAGTTGCCCTCGAAGTCCCGCTTCTGCGGCACCGGGAGCGTCGTCTGGTTCCACGGGTGCCGCATGTCGACGGGGTTGCCCAGCGGGTCGTGGGTGACGAACGGGTCCTCGTTGACCCAGTCCTCGTAGAACGACGAGCCCAGCATGATCCTGAGGCCGAGGTTGATGTCGACCAGGCTGTTGGTGACCAGCTCGCCGTCGACGACGACGCCCGGGGTGACGTACATCGCCCTGCCCCAGCGCTCCATGTTCTCGTACTTGTAGTCGACGACCTTCGGGTCCTGCCAGGCGCCCCAACAGCCCAGGAGGATGCGGCGGTTGCCGACCTCCTCGTAGCCGGGCAGCGCCTCGTAGAAGAAGTCGAAGACGTCGTCGTTCATGGCGACGGCCTTCTTCACGAAGTCGATGACGTGCATCAGCCGGCTGAGGTAGTCGGTGAACACCGTCGGCTGCGGCATGGTGCCGACACCGCCCGGATAGAGCGTGGAGGGGTGCACGTGGCGGCCCTCCATGAGACAGAACATCTCGCGGGTGGTCCGGGAGACCTTCAGGGCCTCCTTGTAGACCTCTCCCTCGAAGGGGTTGAAGGCCTTCATGATGTCCGCGATGGTCCGGTATCCGTGGATGTCACCGCGCGGGGCGGTGGTCTTCTGCGCGCGGGCCAGCACGCTGGGGTTGGTGGCCTTGACCATCTGCTCGCAGAAGTCCACGAAGACCAGGTTGTCCTGGAAGATCGTGTGGTCGAACATGTACTCGGCCGCTTCGCCGAGGTTGACGATGTGCTCGGCGAGCGGCGGCGGTTTCACGCCGTACGCCATCTGCTGGGCGTAGTCGGAGCAGGTGGTGTGGTTGTCGCCGCAGATGCCGCAGATGCGGGAGGTGATGAAGCCCGCGTCGCGCGGGTCCTTCCCCTTCATGAAGACGGAGTAGCCGCGGAAGAGGGAGGAGGTGCTGTGACACTCCACCACCTCCCGGTTGGCGAAGTCGATCTTCGTGTAGATGCCCAGGTTTCCGATGATCCGGGTGATCGGATCCCAGGACATGTCCACGATCTGCGCGGGCTTTCGCCCCTTGTGCCGGGCCTCGGTTGTCATCGGCGTTCGCTGACCTTTGCTGTGGGGGGGACTGGGGTGGGGGATTCGCCGTGGCGGGAGCCGTGACGCGTCAGGGGCGCCAGCGCGGGGCGTACCCGCTGGTGAGCTTGCGCTTGTTGTGGCGCCACTTGGGTTCGTGGTTGACCAGTTCGTTGGTGAAGCCGCGCAGCCGGCGGATGACCGCGCCGTACGGCTTGATGGCCAGCGAGGAGAGGGTGCCGCCGGGCGGCTCGTCCATGAACGGCATGAACGCGTCGGGGAAGCCCGGCATGGTGCAGCCGATGCAGATGCCGCCGACGTTCGGGCAGCCGCCGATCCCGGCCATCCAGCCCCGCTTGGGCACGTTGCAGTTCACGACCGGGCCCCAGCAGCCGGTCTTGACCAGGCACTTGGGTGAGTTGTAGTCCGCCGCGAAGGTCGCCTGCTCGTAGTAGGCGGCGCGGTCGCAGCCCTCGTGGACCGTCTTCCCGAACAGCCACTGCGGGCGCAGCATGTGGTCCAGCGGCGGCGGGGGAGCGGTGCCGGCGGCGTGGTAGAGCACCCAGACCAGGGTCTCC
>NZ_JBEYFC010000692.1:0-3951 GCF_040634175.1 Streptomyces sp. NPDC007162 | reverse complement strand
AGGATCCCACGCTCGCCGAAGCTGCACACCAGCTCGACCGGCAGCGCACCCGGCTCAGCCTGATAGGCGTCGAGGATCGCGGGCAGCAGGCCACCGTCGCCGCCCGGCTTGATGACCAGGACCAGACGCGGGTCGGCGCGGCCGGCCCGCCGGGTGCGGCGCGCCGCGGCCGACGCGGCGTCGAGCACCGTACGGCTCTCGCGGAGCAGGACCACCCCCGCCCCGGTCAGTGCGACCCGGCGACTGCCACGTTCCAACAGGGCTACGCCCAGCCGTCGTTCGAGCTGCTGAATCGCGCGGGAGAGCGGCGGTTGGGCCATCCCCAGCCGGGCGGCCGCCCGACCGAAGTGCAGTTCTTCGGCGACAGCGGTGAAGTAGACGAGCTCGCGGACCTCCAGTCTTTCCATACCCGCACGGTATCGCTGCGCACCTGATCGGTGTTGGAACTCCCGGCCGCCCCCGTGGTGGGCTGAACGCATGACAGAAACCACGACTGCCCTGGTCACCGGTGCCAACAAGGGCATCGGGCGCGAGGTCGCAGCGCGGCTCGCCTCGCTCGGCACGAACGTCGCGCTGGCCTCGCGCGACCCGCACCGCGGTGCGGCAGCCGCAGCCGACCTGGGCCCGCGGGTGTACCCGGTCACCCTGGACGTCACCGACCGCGCCAGCGTCCTATCCGCCGCACGCTGGATCGAGGAGCGCTTTGGCCGGCTGGACATCCTGGTCAACAACGCCGGCATCTCTGGCGACCTCGCCGCCCAGAGCCCTGGCAGTGTCGAACTGCCCGCTGTACGCGAGGTGTTCGAGACCAACGTGTTCGGCGTGATCAGCGTGACCACCACGATGCTGCCGCTGCTCGCCCGCTCCCCCGCCGCCCGGATCGTCAATGTCAGCAGTGGACTGGGCTCCATCGCCCGGATGACCGATCCCGAGGACTACTTCACAACCCGGCCCCCGTTGGCCGCGTACGTCCCGTCCAAGACCGCACTCAACTCGCTGACCGTGCAGTACGCCAAGGAACTGCGCAGCCGCAACATCCTGGTCAACGCCGCCGATCCGGGGCCGTGTGCGACCGACCTCACCACCGCGTTCCCCGGCCTCACCCGCACCGCGGCCGACGGCGCGGCCGTGGTCGTCCGGCTCGCCACGCTGCCCGATGACGGGCCGACCGGCGGCTTCTTCGACGAGCACGGCCCGGTCCCCTGGTGAGCTGCCTGTCAGGGAACCGAGGGAGGGGGTGGTGGGAGTCAGCCGGGACGGGACGGGCGAACCGGAGACCGCGCCGGCACCCGACGGGCCGCAGCGCCCGGGTTACCCGCCGGACCGCCCCGGCAACAGCCGGCGGAAGGGTAGCGGACCGTCAGGCAGCCTTGACCGGGTACTGGGTCCAGGTGCGGATGGGTGAGTCGGGGGCAAAGCTGGTCTTCGGTTCGGCGCGGGCATTTCGCCAGCGCACGTAGGCGCCGATGGCGGCGTTCTGTTCGCCATGGCTGCGGTGGTCGGTGCCGTTGAGGACGAAGTGGCGCAGGGCGGCGAACTCGGGCTCGATCCAGTTCGCCCACGATCCGTAGCTCGGCAGGAAGACCAGCTCGATGTCGTTCGCCGCGGCCCACGCGCGGACGATCGGGTGCTTGTGAGGGGAGAAGTCGTCCAGGAGGACGTAGAGCTTCTCGCCGGGCCAGCGGATGCGCAGGGACTTGAGCGGCGCACCGAAGGGCTGCCGGTGGGGTCGTTGGCCGGCGCTCTGTCGCAGGAGCGGCGCGAACAGCTCGAGGACATCGAGCCGTCGTGGTGCCCCACTTGGCCCGCGGTATGGCAACGCGCCTTCCAGCTCGTCCGACAGCACCTGCAGGCCGGCGGCGAGCTGCCCCAGGGTGAAGATCTCGGGCGGTGGGTGCGGTCAGTCCAGCAGTGGATGTGTGAGCACATCCTCGGCCTCCAGCCTGCGGCCGAGGACGAGAAGCCCCGGCCACGCCGGACCCAGGCCGACACATGGGCCGTGAACCTTGCGGCCGCCCGGCAGTACTACCAGCGCGAAGGACACTTGCAGGTGCCCAGAAAACACGTCGAGGCGATCAAGCTCGGGGCCTGGATCAGCAATCAACGCAGCAGGGCAGCGACGCTGTCCCCCGGGCGGATCGAGCAACTGTCCGCCATCGGCATGCGGTGGGAGAGGACGCGGCTCCTGGCTCGTTTGACCGTACGGATCGGGGTCCTACAGCGTACGTACAGTGCACTGATCATGCGGGAAGGGCTCGGAGTGACCTCTCGCGTGTGGCCCCTCTAGTCATTTGATGGAGGAGCTGGGCATGCGACGGGAAGGTCACCCACATGCCCGTTACCTGCCGGTTGATGGGGCGTGTGGCAGCAAGGCTCTTCGGCGCACCTGGCGGTCGCTGATCCAGCTTGGACACTGTCAGTAGGCACCCCGCCGGCGCAGGGAGTGCGGTCGGCCGTCGGGATCGGCGACGACCCGGTAGAGCGGGTCGGTCAGGGCCCGTGTGATGCGGGACAGATGCGGCGGGTGATAGGTGCGCAGCCGTCCCGCCGGTCGTGGACCGTGGCGGCCGCCGTCGTGCCACGCGTCCAGAGCGGCGGCCGAGTCGGCGTAGGCTGCAAAGGCGCGGCCGGGGTCGCAGAGTGCGGCGGCTTCCCCGTCCCCGTCACGGTCAAGGTGTTCGAGATTCAACGACAACCGCAGCTCGCGCGCGAAGACGCGGGCGCCGTCACCCAGGCCGCCGGGGTCCGTCGGTTCACGGGGGTCACGGGTCTCGTCGAGGACGGCGCAGCTGAGTTCCGAATCGTGGGTCCAGGAGCGCCGGTTGACGTTGTCGGAACCGACCGAGGCCCAGACATCGTCGATGACACAGACTTTGGCATGGACGTAGACAGGCGTCCCGGCGTGATTCTCCAGGCTGTAGACGGCCACCCGGTCACCGCCGCCCCGTCGCAGGACTTCCAGTGCTCGGATCCGGCCCAGCAGATTCATCGGTGTGCTG
Source organism: Streptomyces sp. NPDC007162 (assembly GCF_040634175.1). Classification (NCBI taxonomy): domain Bacteria; kingdom Bacillati; phylum Actinomycetota; class Actinomycetes; order Kitasatosporales; family Streptomycetaceae; genus Streptomyces; species Streptomyces sp. NPDC007162. The sequence continues at coordinate 952 of NZ_JBEYFC010000692.1, read as the reverse complement.
ATCCGCCCTTCCTGGTCCGGCAGTGGCGGCAGGACGGCGATCATCCGCAGGCCCGGATGATCTGCGAGAGCCTGAGCGAACGGCTGGGCGGCACTTTCTGACCACAAGTACTGGTCCTCCAGGTAGATCAGCCGGCGTGCCCGCCGCAGGGACTTCCTGTAGGCGCGGGCGATGCTGCGTTCGCCGTCGGGGGCGAACGGATAGCCCTTGAGGCGGTTCGGATAGGTGCGCAGGATCTGGACCGTGTGGGAACCGCGGGGGCCCGGGTCGGGTTGCTGGTCCGGGAGCGGATCCGCCTGGGTGTCCTCGCCCCGCAGTGCCGCCCGCAGCCGGCTGCGCAGGCTTCGACTGAGCGGAGCCGGGTCCGTCCACCGCTCACGGAATGTGGCCTCGACATCGCCAACGGCGGGCCCGCGCACCGCCAGCTGGACGTCATGCCAGGGCGGACGGGAACCGTAGGCATCGGCGATGCGTTGCGCCTGCGGGTCACCTTGATGGGCGGCGTCGTCCCGACGGCTGTGGCACAGATCGATCCCGCCGACGAAGGCGACGTCCCGCTCGGGCCGACCCGGGTGGCGCAGCACCACGAACTTTTGATGGTGCGAGCCACCCGGCCGCACCCGCATGTCGAGCAGGCACTCCCCTCCCGCCTCCTCGATCTCCTCCCCCAGGTGATAGTTCTCCTGTTCGCTGAACTGGAACCGATCCAGGTGCGAGCGCCACACCAGCCCCTTCACGACGACACCCCGGCGTGCGGCGTCGCACAGTACGTCGCTGATAGCGCTGTTCGGGCCGTCCAGCAGCTCGTCAGGGTCACCCCGCCAGTCCGTGAACATCAGGATGCGCATCAAGGGCGGCCGTACCGGCGTACGGGCCGTCACCTGCGCGGGTCTCGGCGAACACCGGCATGAAGGTCAGGCCCATGCCGAGACCCATCAGCAGCAGGGCGGGC
>NZ_JBEYFC010000691.1:0-3967 GCF_040634175.1 Streptomyces sp. NPDC007162 | reverse complement strand
GGCCCCGTCGACCTCGCGATCGTCGCAGCCCCGCCCGCCCATGTGGCGTCCGTCCTCGCGGACGCGATGGGCAGGGGCGTGGCCCGCGGCTACATCGACGTGGCCAGCGTCAAGGGCGGCCCGCGCCGCGAGCTGGAGGCACACGGCCTGGACCTGTCGTCGTACATCGGCACGCACCCCATGTCCGGCCGGGAGAAGTCCGGCCCGCTGGCGGCCACCGCCGACCTCTTCGAGGGCCGCCCCTGGGTGCTCACCCCGACCCGGGACACCGACACCGAGGTGCTGAACCTCGCCCTGGAGCTGGTCTCGCACTGCCGTGCCGTCCCGGTCGTCATGGACGCCGACGCCCACGACCGCGCCGTGGCCCTGGTCTCCCACATGCCCCACCTGGTCTCCAGCATGGTCGCCGCCCGCCTGGAGCACGCCGAGGAGGCGGCCGTACGACTGTGCGGGCAGGGCATCCGGGACGTGACCCGGATCGCCGCCTCCGACCCCCGGATGTGGATCGACATCCTCTCCGCGAACCCCGGCCCGGTCGCCGACCTGCTCGCCGACGTCTCCGCCGACCTCGACGAGACGGTCCGCGCGCTGCGCGCCCTGCAGTCCTCGGACGAGTCCAAGCGGCGCGAGGGCGGCGCCGGCATCGAGGACGTGCTGCGCCGTGGCAACGCGGGCCAGGTGCGGGTGCCCGGCAAGCACGGTTCGGCGCCGCGCGCCTACGAGGTCGTGGCGGTGCTCATCGACGACCAGCCCGGCCAGCTGGCCCGGATCTTCGCGGACGCCGGCGCGGCCGGGGTCAACGTCGAGGACGTGCGGATCGAGCACGCTACCGGGCAGCAGGCCGGTCACGTCCAGCTGTGGGTGGAGCCCAAGGCGGTGCCCGTACTCACGTCGGCGCTGCGGGACCGGGGCTGGGCGCTGCGGCAGTAGCCCGCGCTGAATCCGGCGGTCCCGGGGGCCGGTAACCTTGTGCGGGGCGCACTGGCGTCCCGCACACCACCCACCACCTGCACCCGGAAGGTGTCCCCCCGTGGAAAACGGCGCCGTAAAGCCCGTGATTGTCGCGATCGACGGCCCCTCGGGCACCGGCAAGTCGAGCACGTCCAAGGCCGTGGCCGCGCAGCTGGGCCTCAGCTACCTGGACACCGGCGCCCAGTACCGGGCGATCACCTGGTGGATGGTGAACAACGGCATCGACCTCACCGACCCCACGGCGATCGCCGCGGTGGCCGGCAAGCCGGAGATCGTCTCCGGCACCGACCCGGCCCACCCGACGATCACCGTCGACGGCGTCGACGTCTCCGGCCCGATCCGCACCCAGGACGTCACCTCCAAGGTGAGCGCGGTCAGCGCGGTGCCCGAGGTGCGCACCCGGATCACCGAGCTGCAGCGTTCCCTGGCCTCCTCCGCCGAGGCCGGGATCGTCGTCGAGGGCCGCGACATCGGCACCACCGTGCTGCCCGACGCCGACCTGAAGGTCTTCCTCACCGCCTCCGCCGAGGCGCGTGCCGCCCGCCGCAGCGGCGAGCTGAAGGGCGCCGACGTCAACGCCACCCGTGAGGCCCTGATCCAGCGGGACGCGGCCGACTCGACCCGCAAGACCTCGCCGCTCGCCAAGGCGGGCGACGCGGTCGAGGTGGACACCACCCAGCTGACGCTCGCCCAGGTCATAGAGTGTGTCGTCACCCTCGTCGAGGAGAAGCGGGCCGGGAAGTGAGCCTTCCGTCGCAGCGGGGCGCCGAGACCGGGCGGCGCATCGGGGTCGGCCTCATGTACGGGCTGTGGAAGCCGCGCGTGCTCGGCGCCTGGAAGATGCCCGCGCACGGCCCGGCGATCCTCGCCGTGAACCACTCCCACAACATCGACGGGCCGATGGTCATGGGCGTGTCGCCGCGGCCGACGCACTTCCTCATCAAGAAGGAGGCGTTCGTCGGCCCGCTCGACCCGTTCCTGACCCGGATCGGCCAGCTGAAGGTGGACCGCAGGTCCACCGACCGCACGGCGGTCACCCGGGCGCTCGGCGTCCTGGAGGCCGGGGGAGTGCTCGGGATCTTCCCCGAGGGCAGCCGGGGCGACGGCGACTTCGCCGCACTGCGCGCGGGCCTCGCCTACTTCGCGGTGCGCTCCGGGGCGCCCATAGTGCCGGTGGCCGTCCTGGGAAGTTCCGAGCGGCAGGGACGGTTGATAAAGGGGCTGCCGCCGCTGCGCTCCCGCGTCGACGTCGTCTTCGGCGACCCTTTCGAGGCGGGCGACGGCACCGGCCGCCGCACCCGCAAAGCCCTGGACGAGGCCACCGAGCGCATCCAGAAGCAGCTCACCGGCCACCTGGAAAACGCCAGGCGTCTGACCGGACGCTAGGCGACACTGAGTAGTGGATCGGCCCGGTACACGGCTGTTCCACCGATCACCACGATGAACGACGAGGTACGGACTTCATGAACGACCACAGCCAGCCCGGCGACTCGGCTGAGCACGAGTACGACCACGGGGCGCTCGGCGACGCCGAGTACGCGGAGTTCATGGAGCTCGCCGCCGAAGAGGGTTTCGACATCGAGGACGTCGAGGGCGCCATCGAGGCGGCGGGCCACGGGCCGCTGCCCGTCCTCGCCGTCGTCGGCCGCCCGAACGTCGGCAAGTCGACGCTCGTGAACCGCATCATCGGCCGCCGTGAGGCCGTCGTCGAGGACAAGCCCGGCGTCACCCGCGACCGGGTGACCTACGAGGCCGAGTGGGCGGGCCGCCGCTTCAAGGTCGTCGACACCGGCGGCTGGGAGCAGGACGTCCTCGGCATCGACGCCTCCGTGGCCGCCCAGGCGGAGTACGCGATCGAGGCGGCCGACGCGGTCGTGTTCGTCGTCGACGCCAAGGTCGGTGCCACCGACACCGACGAGGCGGTCGTACGACTGCTGCGCAAGGCCGGCAAGCCCGTCGTGCTGGCCGCCAACAAGGTCGACGGCCCGAGCGGCGAGGCCGACGCGGCCTACCTCTGGTCCCTGGGCCTCGGCGAGCCGCACCCGGTCTCCGCGCTGCACGGCCGTGGCACCGGCGACATGCTGGACGCCGTCCTGGAGGCGCTGCCCGAGGCGCCCGAGCAGACCTTCGGCGGGGCCGGCATCGGCGGCCCCCGCCGGATCGCCCTCATCGGCCGCCCGAACGTCGGCAAGTCCTCCCTCCTCAACAAGGTGGCGGGCGAGGAGCGCGTCGTCGTCAACGAACTCGCCGGAACCACCCGCGACCCCGTCGACGAACGGATCGAACTCGGCGGAGTCACCTGGAAGTTCGTCGACACCGCCGGTATCCGCAAGCGCGTGCATCTCCAGCAGGGCGCCGACTACTACGCCTCGCTGCGCACCGCCGCCGCCGTGGAGAAGGCGGAGGTCGCGGTGATCCTCATCGACGCCTCCGAGTCCATCTCGGTGCAGGACCAGCGCATCGTCACCATGGCCGTCGAGGCGGGCCGCGCGGTCGTCCTCGCCTTCAACAAGTGGGACACCCTCGACGAGGAGCGCCGCTACTACCTGGAGCGCGAGATCGAGACCGAGCTCGGCCAGGTCGCCTGGGCGCCCCGGGTCAACGTCTCCGCGCGCACCGGCCGCCACATGGAGAAGCTGGTCCCCGCGATCGAGACCGCCCTCGCCGGCTGGGAGACCCGCGTGCCCACCGGCCGCCTCAACGCCTTCCTCGGCGAGCTGGTCTCGGCCCATCCGCACCCGGTCCGGGGCGGCAAGCAGCCGCGCATCCTGTTCGGCACCCAGGCCGGCACCAAGCCGCCGCGGTTCGTCCTGTTCGCCTCCGGCTTCATCGAGGCGGGCTACCGCCGCTTCATCGAACGCAGGCTGCGTGAGGAGTTCGGTTTCGAGGGCACCCCGATCCACATCTCCGTGCGGGTGTGCCGATCCAGTTGAAGAACTTCACACCGGTCGGTACCGCGATCAGGAAGGTCATGAACGAGAAGAACGGCAGCAGC
>NZ_JBEYFC010000690.1:0-3975 GCF_040634175.1 Streptomyces sp. NPDC007162 | reverse complement strand
ACACCGTCCTGACCCGCCTCGCCGCCGGCTCGGAGGACGACATCGCGCTGCTCGGCCCGAGAAGGTCGCTTGCAGGTCTCCGCCGGAATCGTCTCGCTCGCGCGCCGATGATCTCGGCAGGTCTTTCGTGACTGCTTCGGTACGAGCGAGGCCCTGCCCAAGCCCTCAGATCGGCTGGGGCCCGAAGCCTGGGTCTGCATCGACTGCTGCCCATCAATCTGGTCAAGGAGGGTCAAGACCCGGATGAGCTGGGGCGCGACCGTATCGTTGGTAGCCGCGGCGGCCATCAGCCGGCATCAGGGCGCCCTGCATCTTCTGAGTCAGATTCGCAGCGCGACGGCGACTCCCCGCGCGGCAACGGGGTCGGACTCGGCCTCGCGGTCGCCCGCGGCTTCACCGAGGCCACCGGCGGCGCCTTGCGCGCCGAGGACACGCCCGGCGGCGGACTCAACATGGTGCTTGCCGTGCCGACGGCTCCGGCGCGGCGTCCGGAGGAGTCGGACCTGCCGGCCACCGCTGCCCACTGAGGAGATCAGGCGCCGGGCGCACGGCATGCTGACGACCTGCGGCAACCCCCCTTTGTCGGCCGTGCCCCTCGTCTGGGCCGCAACCTTCATTCCTCGCCGGCGGTTGGGGAGTCAGTCTTCGGAGAGCACGTCCTCGGCCGTCTCGTGCAGCGGCAGCACGGACGCGAGACGGGTGAGCTCGAGGATGCGTCTGACCTCGGGTTGTATACCGATCAACGCGAACCGGTGCCCCGCGGCCGCACGGCGGCGGTGGATGTCGACGAAGGCTCCCAGAGCGCTGGAGTCGCAGAAGTCCACGCGGGTCAGGTCGAGGATCAGCAGGGGCACATTCTGGATCTCCGTGGTGGTGAGATGTCCCAGCAGCTGGGGCGCGCTGTGGTAGTCGATGGGGCCGTCGACGGCGACGACCGTGTGTCGTGGACCGCGGTGCGAAGCGAGGCTCAGCGTCGGGCCGGGCGGGACCATACTCCGGGAACCGACCGGTGGCGAGCTGTCGGAGGGCTTGCGAGCCCCGGGGCCGGGGGCAGAGGTCATCGAGGGCGTCTCTTCCGTGTCCGGGGCGAGCGGGTCGGCTGGTTGTTCCTGTGCCGGCCGAGGAAACGGCCGGGGTGAGTCGTCACGAGGTCTTGATCTCCGCCCACACCACTTTCCCTCCGTCGATCCAGCGGGTGCCCCATCGTGTCGCGATGGCGTCGATCAGGAATATGCCCCGGTGTCCGAACTCGCCGGGTTGGGACACGATGAGACGTGGCTCCTCAATGCTGCTGTCCGTGACCTCCAGGACGATACGTTCACCGGCTCGCCGCAACTCGACGCGCAGTGGTGTCCTGGCGTGGCGGACGGCGTTGGCGACCATTTCATCCGCGATGAGCATCATGTCGTTCGCCAGATGCCGCAGACCCCACTGGCGCATGACGTCGGCCACCAGGTCGCGGGCGTCGGGGACGGCGCTGGAGACCGGGGCGTAGTCCCGTACGACCGTCACCACCTGGTGCGACGCGTCCTCCGGCCGGTGCAGGTACAGCAGGGCGATGTCGTCGTCGTGCTGCCCGCCGGCCAGGGCGTCCAGCCACGAGTCGCAGTCCGCCTCGATCTCGCCCACGGGCCCGGCCAACAGCTCCCGCAGCTGCCGCAGGCCGTCGTCGATGGGGCGGCCGCGGCGTTCGACCAGGCCGTCCGTGTACAGCAGCAACCGTGCTCCGGGTGGCAGCGGGACCTCCTGCTCCATGTAGCGGTGCCTGCCCACCCCCAGTGGTGGTCCGACCTGCTCGTCCATGAACGTGACGGTGCCTTCCTGGTCGCGCCGGGCCGGTGGCAGGTGCCCGGCGACGGCCGCGCGCAGCCGGTCCCGGCGTGTGTCAAGCACCGCGTAGACGCAGGTGGCGATGGAGCCGGGGGCGATGTCGTCCACCAGGACGCTCAGCTGCTCCAGCACGTCGGAGGGAGCGAGACCAAGCTGCGCGTAGGCACGGCAGGTGGTGCGGATCTGACCCATGACCGCCGCCGCTCTTACGCCCTTGCCCATCACGTCACCGACGACCAGCGCCACTTCGCCGTCCGGGAGCGGTATGAGGTCCACCCAGTCACCGCCGGCACCGCGATCCCGCGCGGCGGGCAGGTATCGCCACGTACTGGCCACCCCGTCGACGCGTGGCAGCGCCGGCAGCAAATGACGTTGCAGTTCTGTGGCCGCCTCCCGTTCCTGGCGGTACGTCTGCGCGTTCTGCAGCGCCACGGCGGTCTGCGCGGCGACACCGGTGACCAGGCGCTCGTGTCGTTCCTTGAAAATCCCCGGCTCGGGATGGCCGAAGAAGAACCCGCCGAGCACGGTCCCACGGGACATCACCGGAACGGCCAGGTAGCTCCGCACCGGCAGGTGCCCTTCCGGCATCCCGTGGTGCGGTGCGTTGTGCCCGTACCGCGGATCCTGCGTGATGTCGTCGGACCGCACCACGCCGAAGCCTCGGAAGGTCTGCTCGAACACCTGGGTGTTGCGCGGCATGGGGAACTTGTCGAAGGCCGACCGGTCGACACCGGAGATCACATAGAGCAGGTACGACTCTGCGGTCTCGCCCAGGATGTTGTAGAAGAAGGCGCCGAACGCCGCCCCGGCCAGACGGGTGGCGGCGTCGACCGCGTGCTGGACCAGCGCGTCGAGGTCGAGTTCCGCCGCCAGGAGGCTGCCGACCTCCTGCAGCAGCTCAACGATCGCCGCCTCCTCGCGGAGTTCGTGTTCCCGCCGCTCCAACTCCTTCTGATATCGTCGCAGCTCCGTCGTGGCCGAGCGCAGCTGCGCCACCACCGTCTGCAGGTGCCCGGCCCGCTGTTCGACCAAATGCTCCATGCTCTCCAGGGCAAAACGGGCCGCGGCCGCCTCCACGGTGGGCGACGGCTGCCCGGCGGACAGCAGTGCCAGGCGCGTGCTGCCGGTGACAGTGCGGAACAGCGTGACGACCTCGGCGGACAGCGGAACCCGGGAGAACAGCACCACTGCGAACCGCTCGCCCGGCGCCAGGGTTCCCCCGAAGACGAGTGTGGAACGGACATCCTGCCCCGGGAGAAGTTCCTCCAGGCCGTCCACCTGGCTGGCGGGCAGGTGGACGACGTCGACGTCCCTCACGGGAGGTACTGCGCCGTGCGCGTCCTCGGCCGTGACTCTTAGGCGTTCGAGCAGCCGATACACCGACGGCGTCTTCTCGAAGGTGCCGGGCGACAGCGCGGGCACGTCCGTCGGGCTGGCACCCTCCGCGCCGGGCGAGCGGGCGCACGGTCCGCAAAATCCAGCCAGAAACATACGTCGCCATGGACGTTCAGCCGCGGTGACGGCCTCCCGAGGCCCGGCAAGGAAGACGCCTACCGCAGCACAGGCGCGTCCGGCCTGCCCGTCGACCAGACTGTCGTAGAAGAAGTCGGCGATCGCTTGTGCCGCCGTGGCCTGGGAGGGCACACGCGCGACGGACGTCCGCAACTGGGCAGTACACCGGGCTGCTTCACTGAGACCGAACGCCGACAGGTTGATCCGGACGTCCTGCACGCTGAGCACACCTCGATACCTCAAGTGGGAGGGCCAGGGACGAGTACCGGGACCACGGGCATAAAGGGTAGCCCTTGGCCGATTCCCGATCGTCCCGATCCGCGCTGCCGTCCCTGTACCCGGTCGTCTCGTGCGGATGCGGTGCACGCCACCATGACTGCCCGCCCGGTCCGGCAGAGCACGCCCGGGGGCGGAGTGCACGTCGTGGAAGGACGATCAGGCCGCTGGGGGAAAGCGGACTGCGAGCAGAGCCTGCCTCTCCAGAACAGCTCACCGGGCAGATCAATGAGCTGAACCAACGCCTGACGCGGCTCGTCGAACGGCACGCCCCACAGCTACTCGCCCAGGTAGGCATCGGCCCGGACAGCGCAGTCACCTTGCTGATCACCATGGGAGACAACCCCGAGCGGCTGA
>NZ_JBEYFC010000689.1:0-3981 GCF_040634175.1 Streptomyces sp. NPDC007162 | reverse complement strand
TGGCGTCCAGTGTCCGAAGGACAGGAACCCGATCTTTTTCATACCGCTTTCAACAAGGGGCGAACGCATTCATTCCGCAGTCGGGGAGGGCGGCCCGGCCCATTGCATACCCCGCCCCGGTATGGTGGGGGTGGGCGGTCGCAGGCGGCACGCCGAATGGTGCGGCGAAAAGGGACAGAACGTGGGCAGTGGACATGCAGGCAGGCGGGGCATTGCCCGGCTGTCGGCGCTGTGCGCGGTGCTGTTCGGCCTGTTCCTCATGCATGGCGCCCCGGCCGCGGCCGCAGAGGGTTGCCACGGCGCCATGTCCACGATGGCGGCCTCGCCGATGACCGGCGGTCACAACCCCGCCGCCCTGCTCGCGACCCCTACGCCCACCGCGCACGGTACCGGCCTCGCCGTCCGGTCCGCCGATGCCTCTGGAATGTCCGGGACGCTGTGCGTGTCGACCGCGGCCCACGAGCGGACCCACCTGCCCGCGCCCGGCCCCCTCGGCCTGGCAGGCGCATCAGTGTTCGCCCCGTGGGCGCTGGCCCGCCCGCGGGCGGCGGCCGGCGAGACGGGGCGGCGCGGGCCACCGGACGGCGGGCGAGATCTCCTTCTTCAGGTGTGCATCGCGCGGACGTGACAGGCGCGCACCGGATCCCGGCCCCAGGCCGGAGCCGGCACCGCGTCCTGCTCGTTCCCGCGCACCACCGCTGTGGTGCGCCCACCCGGAAAGACCCACCTCGATGGCCACCTCCTCCCGTCTCACCGCCCGCCGCCGCACCCTCGCAGCGGCCGGCGCCGCAGCCGCTCTCGCGCTGACGCTTGCCGCCTGCGGCTCCTCCGGCGACTCCTCGTCCATGCCCGGCATGGACCACGGCGATAAGTCCGCCGCCTCCTCCTCGCCCAGCGCGCCGCAAGCGATGGGCGACATGCCCGGCATGGACCACATGGCCTCCGGCAACGGCCTGTCCGACACTCAGGACGGCTACCGCCTCACCTCCGCGGATGCGACCCTGCCCTCCGGCAAGCAGACCGCTTACCGGTTCACGGTCACGGGCCCGGACGGCAAGGCGGTCACCGGCTTCGCCCTCGACCAGACCAAGCGGATGCACTTCTACGCCATCCGCTCCGACCTGACCGGCTTCCAGCACATCCACCCCGCCATGGCCGCCGACGGCGCCTGGACCGCTGATCTGGCCTCCCTCACCCCGGGCTCCTGGCGCCTGTTCGCCTCCTTCACCCCCGACGGCGGGCCCGGCAAGGACAAGGACTTCGTGCTCTCGCGCACCGTCACCGTGCCCGGCACCGCGACCAACACCCCGCTGCCCGCCCCCGCCACCAGCACCCAGGCCGACGGGTACACCGTCACCGTCAAGGGCGAGCCCATGGCCGGGATGGCGCACCCGTTGACCGTCTCCCTCGCCCAGGACCGCAAGCCCGTCACCGACCTCCAGCCCTATCTGGACACCTACGCCCACCTGACCGCCTTCCACGAAGGCGACGCCGCCTTCGCCCACCTCCACCCCACCACCAAGGTGACCGGCGACCACGGCGGCCCGGACCTCGCCTTCCACGCCGAACTGCCCGCCTCCGGCAACTGGCGGCTGTTCCTGCAGTTCCGGACCGGCGGCACGCTCCACACCGCCGCCCTGACCCTGCGCGTGGGCTGACCGCGAGCGGGGCGCCGCCCTTGCTTCCGGCGGCGCCCCGCACCCGGCCCGACAGACCCGCCCCTCACCACGTGCCCTCCGGGGCGTACGCCGTTTCGTGCGAGGAAGGCTTTTCAGATGCACGCCGTACTGCACGCACTGTCGATCACCGGCTCCATGACCTGGGAGATCACCTGGGCCCTGATCCTGGGCTTCACGCTGTCCGCCGTCGTCCAGGCCGTGGTCCGCAAGTCCACCGTCGTCTCCCTGCTCGGCGACGACCGGCCCCGCACCCTTGCCGTCGCCGCCGGCCTGGGCGCGGCGTCCTCGTCCTGCTCCTACGCCGCGGTGGCGCTGGCCCGCTCGCTGTTCCGCAAGGGCGCGAACTTCACCGCCACGATGGCCTTCGAGATCGCCTCCACCAACCTCGTCGTCGAACTCGGCGTCATTCTCGCGCTGCTGATGGGCTGGCAGTTCACCGCCGCCGAATTCGTCGGCGGCCCCATCATGATCATCCTGCTGGCGGTCCTGTTCAGGTTGTTCCTGCGAGACAGGCTCCTGCGTCAGGCTCGCGAGCAGGCAGAACGGGGGCTTGCCGGGTCGATGGAGGGCCACGCCGCGATGGACATGTCCGTACAGCGCCAAGGTTCCTTCATCCGTCGGCTCCTCTCCCGCGAGGGCTTCACCGCCACCAGCCACGTATTCGTCATGGAATGGGCGGCGATCCTGCGTGATCTGGTCGTCGGGCTGTTCATCGCCGGGGCGATCGCCGCCTGGGTCCCGGACTCGTTCTGGCGCACCTTCTTCTTCGACGGCCACCCGCTCGCCGCCAAGCTGTGGGGGCCCGTCGTCGGCCCGCTGGTGGCGATCGCCTCGTTCGTGTGCTCCATCGGTAACGTGCCGCTGGCTGTGGTGCTGTGGAAGGGAGGCATCAGTTTCGGCGGCGTGGTGGCGTTCATCTTCGCCGACCTGCTGATCCTGCCGATCCTCAACATCTACCGGAAGTACTACGGCGCCAAGACGGCCGCTTTCCTCCTCGGCACCTTCTACCTCGCGATGGTCATCGCCGGGTACATCGTGGAGTTCGCCTTCGGCGGGCTCGGCCTGATCCCTGATCAGGCCGACGCGAAGGTCCCCATGGAAGGCGTCAGCTGGAACTACACCACCTGGCTCAACATCGCCTTCCTCCTCCTGGCCGCGGTGCTCCTGGTGCGCTTCTGGCGCACCGGCGGCATGACCATGCTCCGCATGATGGGCGGCTCACCCGACACCAGTCATGACCACGCCGACCACATGCACCACGGGCACCACGCGGCCGACCCCCACGGCGGACACCGCTGAGTGCGACCGGCCCCGCCCGGGGTGCTCGACAAGCCGATCCGCCGGCTGCGGCCGCGACCCACGCCGACGTTCAGGGGGTGAGGGTGCCGAGGCAGGCGGGCGGCGTCCGGCGACTTCCGGCGCAGTGCGACCGCACCGCGCCGGCACCGGGGCGCCGCGGACCCATGGCTGGGCGCCGTCCCGCACGCCATGCACGAGAACGCGGCCCACCCGTGGACGGTCCCCGAACCCGCCGCGATCAACTGGCGCACGACCACCGCGGCCGGTCGGCTCGCCGACCGGCAGTTCCACCGTGGCCGGGCGTTCCTGGCAGGTGTGGTCCGGCAACAACGGCACCAACGACGTGCTGTCCTTCGTCGCTCCGTCGGCGATCGACAGCTGGAACTTCGACGTGATGGACTTCGTCCGCCAGGCGGCGGCCCGGGGGCTGGCGCAGGACAACTGGTACCTGACGAGCGTTCAGGCGGGCTTCGAACCCTGGCAGAACGGTGCGGGGCTGGCGGTGACCTCGTTCTCCTCGGCCGTCAACCTCGGCGGCGGGACCGGTGGCGGTACCGGCGGCTCGTCGGCCTGCAAGGTGGCCTATGGCACGAACGTGTGGCAAGGAGGGTTCACGGCGGAGGTCACCGTGACCAACACGGGCTCGTCGCCCGTCGACGCCTGGAAGCTCGCGTTCACGTTGCCGGTCGGGCAGCGGGTCACGAGTGCGTGGAGCGCCGAGATCTCACCCTCGTCCGGAGCCGTGACGGCCGGCGGTATGGCCTACAACGCGTCCATCGCGCCGGGCGGCCAGGTCTCCTTCGGGTTCCAGGGCACCTATGACGGCGCCTTCGCCGAACCGGCCGCATTCAGCCTGAACGGCACGTCCTGCACCAACCCCTGAGGCTGTCGGAACGGGCGGTCTGAACCCGGCCGCCCTGCAGGCCGTCCGCGCCCGACCGCGTGCACCGGCACCGCGGATCCACCCGGCCGACGTTTCTGCTCGGCCGGGCGGATCCGCGGC
>NZ_JBEYFC010000688.1:0-3984 GCF_040634175.1 Streptomyces sp. NPDC007162 | reverse complement strand
CCTCGGCATGAGCCCCTCGTTCGAGACTCCAGGATACATCACCTTCGACCTCGGGCCGGGCGCTCACCGAGCACCGCTACCAGCGGCAGGTGGGCGACGATGCCGCCCGCGCCCAGCGCCTGGGCGCCACCGGCGCGCCCTTCATCGTCGTCGACGGCACGTACGGCATCCCCGGCGCGCAGGACAGCGACGGCCTTCTCGACGTGCTGCGCACGGCCTGGGACGCATCCCACCCGCTCACCCTGACGACCGACGGCGACGCTCCGGCCTGCGGCCCCGACGGCTGCGCCGTACCGGCCCGCAGCTGACCTCCACCGGTCCCTCCCCGACCCACCACCCACCCCTGATCGATTTGAAAGGCTGAGTTCTCCATGTCCTACCTGCTGCACATCGACGCCTCCTCGCTCGGCGAGGCATCCGTCTCCCGTCAGGTCGCCCGCTCCTTCCGTGACGAGTGGCAGGGCCCGGTCGTCCACCGCGACCTGGCCGTCTCCCCCGCCCCGCACCTCAGCGCGGCGGGCATCACCGCCCGCACCACCGACCCCGCCGAGCACACCCCCGAGCAGGCGAAGGCCCTGGCGGTCCAGGACGAGCTGATCGAGGAATTCCTCGGCGCCGACGCCTACCTGTTCACCGTGCCGATGTACAACCTCACGATGCCGTCCGTGTTCAAGGCATGGCTGGACCAGATCATGGTCGCCGGGCGCACCCTGAGCCACGCGGGCCCCTCCCCGGTGGCCGGCCGCCCCGCCACGGTGATCTCCGCCCGCGGCGGTGGCTACGGCCCGGGCGCCCCGAAGGAGGGCCTGGACCACCTGGTGCCCACCCTGGAGCACCTCCTGGGTGAGGCCATCCTCGGCCTCGACGTCACCATCATCACCCCCGAGCTGACCATGGCCCCCTACGTGCCGATGCTGGCCCCGCTGCTGCCGATGCACGAGGCGTCCATGACCAAATCGCACGACGAGGCCCGCCGCCTGGGCTCTGCCCTGACCGGTCGGCCGGCCGCCTGATCCCCCCTGAACTGCCCGAAAGGCGTTTGATCACCATGAGTAACCTCCTGGTCCTCGGCGGCAGCGGCCGCACCGGCGCCCACGTCCTGGAGCACGCGGCCCAGCGCGGCCACCGCGTCCGCGCCCTCGTCCGCAACCCCGCCACGATGCAGGCACCGGCCGGTGTCGAGCTGATCCAGGGCACCCCCGCGAACATCGACGACATCCGCCGGGCCGCCGAAGGCACCGAGGCGGTGATCAGCGCGCTGAACAACGGCCGCGCCTCTGACAACCCGTGGGCCAAGCCGGTCAGCCCGCCGATGTTCATGACCGACGCCGCCCGCCGCACGCTCACCGTCATGGGCGAGCAGGGCATACCCCGCATCGTGCTGACCTCCACGCAGGGCGCCGGCGACGACTGGGCCCGGCTCAACCCGCTGGTCAAGGCGTTCATCAAGCTGTCGAACATCAAGGCGGGCTTCGAGGACCACACCGGCGTCGACCAGGTCGTCCGCGCCTCGTCCGGCATCGACTGGACCCTGGCCCGCGCTGTCACCCTGACCGACAAGCCCCTGAGTGGTCGTGTACGGGCCGCCGAGGCCGGCACCGAAAAGCCCGGCGCACGGATCAACCGCGCCGATCTCGCCCAGTTCCTCGTCCAGACGATCGAGGACGACACCTGGATCCGCAAAGCCCCCCTCGTCTGGAACACACGAGGATGACCCGCCCCATGATCCACACCCACCTCATGCACAACAGCTTTCCGACCTTAGGCGCGCCGTCCGTCGACGGCGACGCCGGACTGGAGTGACGTGACAACAAACGACACCCCCCGCCCCGACATCGCGTTCAACAAGCGCCTGCGTGTCGTGTTCGACGATCTTCAGAAGGCGTTCGGGGACGCGGCGCTCAGGCACGGCATCACGCACGAGGAGCTGGGCCAGGCCATCACCTACGTGCAGAAGCTGGTCGGGTCGGGGGACTTCCTGCTGGCGACGACCCTGCTCGTCGCCAATCGCCCGATCGAGGTCAGTTACGGCAGGGCCTACGCCCACCCGGAGAAGGACGGCGCCTCCCCGTGGATGGCGACCGGGCCCGCGTACGTGCCCGGGGCACCGGAGATCGACAACCCCGGCGTGCTGCCGATGGCGCCCGACGAGCCCGGCGACACCCTGTTCGTCTCCGGCACCGTACGCTCCACCTCGGGCAAGCCGCTGCCCGGCGCCGTGATCGATCTCTGGCAGACCACCGCCGACGGCCGGTACGCGGGCCTGACACCCGAGCAGGCGGGACCCCTGGAGGGCCTCGACGTCGTCGACTTCGACCTGCCGAAATACCACCTGCGCGGCAGAATCGTCGCGGATGCCGAGGGCCGCTACGAGTACCGGACCGTCGTGCCGGGGGTGGAGCCCGCGGCGGTGCCGGGCAGCCTGCTCGACGACCTCCTGCACATGCTGGGACGGGCCAACTCGCGCGCGAGGCACATCCACGCGTACGTCACCCACGACGACCATCACATGCTGACGCACCAGATCCACTTCGACGGCGACCCGCTCGTCGACACGGTCAGCGAGGGTGCGATCGCGCGGGAGCTGATCCACAAGACCGAGCTGCACGAGGACGTCGCCGCGTGGGAAGCACGCGGTCTGACCGGCCCGTACCGGACCCTCACCTGCGACTACATCCTCCGCCCCATCGGCTTCGACGAGGTGAAGGACCCGTACGTCCTCGATGGCTTCTGGAAACAGTGACCCGGAGCGGCCACGCCGCACCTGCCGGCCGACCGCCGACGTGCCCCCGGTGAAGAACGCGGTGTCGGCGGCGCATGACGGCGCCGCCCAGGGCCTTGGAGCCCGGCGGCGCCTCAATCGCCTTCAGTGGCAGCAGCAGCGGCACCCCCGAAGCCGCCCGCGCCAGAATCGACTGCTGTCACTGTTGCGGCACGTCGAGCCAGGAGCCTTGCGAGGTCACCGCTGCCGGAGCCGACATCCAGAGCACGGTCAAACCGTCTCGGTAGCTGAGGCGTCGTTCCCGCCGGACGGCAAGGCGTTTGAACTGATGAAAGAGGGCGAAGGCCTGCTCGACCGCGCAGCGGAGTTTGTGAGGCTCCGCCTGTCAGCGCGAAGTCCAGCTGTGTGGCGTGCCTGCTACCGGTTGGCCACGAGGAAGTCCTCCAGGATCTCGACGAAGCGCGCCGGCTGCTCCTCGGCCGGGTAGTGGCCGCAGTCGTCGAGGACTACTTCCGTGACGTCGTCGGCAGCCAGCCTCATCGTCTGGGCGGCACCGGCGCCGCTCCACAGCGCGCCGCCGACGGCGAGTACCGGCAGCGTCAGCCGGGTCTTGCTGCGCTGCTCGTTCTGCGCGATCGTCTCGTCCAGCGCCCGGTAGTAGGCGAAGCTCGCTCGCAGTGCGCGAGAATCCATGGTGATCGCGTCGACGTAGACGTCGACGGCGTACTCAGGGATCGCGGTCCGCGTGGCGGCCTTGGTGGCGAACTGCCAGCCGAAGAAGAGCCGCTCCCGTCCCCGGACCAGTTCCTCGTTGAGGTCGGTGAGCCGGTTGAAGCCGAACTGCCAGAGCTTCAGGTTGACCGCGGCCGGGCCGAAGAACGGCGGGGACGGCGTGAGTCCGGGGATCAGTGCTTCAAGGATGGCGAGCCGGCCCACCCGCTCGGGGTGATCGGCGGCGAGGGCGTATCCGGTCCACGTGCCGATGTCGTGGCCGACCACGTCGAACCGGTCGTGCCCGAGCGCGGCCATCAACGCGACCAGATCGGCGGCCAGCGTGCCGGCGTCGTACCCGTCGTCGGGCTTGTCGGAGAGCCCGGCTCCGCGCGAGTCGACGGCGACGACGGTATGTCGGCGGGCGAGCGCGGGCATCACCTCCCGCCAGGCGTACCAGGTCTGGGGCCACCCGCCGATCAGGAGCAGCGCCGGGCCGTCCCCACCGGTGACCGCGTGCAGCCGCAGCCCGTTCACCTCTACGAGCCGGC